>NZ_CAJCKS010000012.1:0-52477 GCF_903970985.1 Pantoea sp. ME81
CAGCAACTCAGCAACTCAGCAACTCAGCAACTCAGCAACTCAGCAACTCAGCAACTCAGCAACTCAGCAACTCAGCAACTCAGCAACTCAGCAACTCAGCAACTCAGCAACTCAGCAACTCAGCAACTCAGCATCCCGGCTTCTCAACACCATGCGGCTTCTTAAATCACGCCACTGGCTGTTGTCGTCATAATGAGACTCATAAACCATTGATTTTAAATGGACTGACAGTTCCTTGCATTGGTTGTCGTTGAGAGGAGACAGTTATTGAGGGGAGTGTTGCGAAATAATGACGCACTTCTCAGCCTGAAGTGAGGCTGTACGGTTATCTTGCTGATTTAAAATAACTTATCTCTTAATCTGCAATTCTGGCACGGCTTATGCAATAATAATCCTGTAGATGCTCATTCCACCTCTTATGTTTGCTGATGCTACATAAACCTGGGAATGATGCAGAGCCCCTTACGGTATCCGTTGTCCAGCCTGGCAGTTATTGCGCACGCTTTACTGCAGTAAGAAGGACATTACGTTGAGTCGGATACCATCAGTTGTCTGAACGACCTGATCTTACACCTGCTTATGGCAGGTGTTTTTTTATCTGCGATTTACCCTCACGCCGCTACTCTTCAGGCAAAAAAAAGCCGGGACAAGCCCGGCGTGCACAAAAGTAACAATCGTTAAATCAAGCGTTTGGATTCGTTTTTAAGGTAAGAAGCAGACCTTCACGGCGCATTTGAGCAGCGTCCTCGGGGCGATGCAGGCGATCATAGACATCGGCCAACCAGGCATAATCAAAAGCATCAGGGCGTTGTGCCAGTGCCTGCTGGAAAGCTTCAGCGGCCTGTTGCCACTCACCGTGGCGCATCAGCATCTGGCCCAAGGTGCTGTGCAGCAGCGGCGTTGCGCCATGTTGTTTGATTTGCTGGCGCAGCGCTTTCTCCAGCGATTGCGGATCGCCACTTTTAATGCGTGGCATTAACAGCACCAGGCGATCGTCATACTGGCGCTTCAATCCTTCCAGCACGATGCTTTGTGCGGTATCCGGGTCATCACACTCAATCAGATGTTCCGCCATCGCCACCTGCAGCGCCGTTTCCTGACGCGTTTTACGGCTCTGGTTTTGCCACCACTTCTTCAGGCCTTCGCTGCCTTGATCGGCCATGGCCTGATTCATCATGCCTAGCCAGGCTTGCTGTTGCAGCGCCTCACGATGGGTTTCATCGTTAACCTGAGATTTCTGCATGGAGGGCAGAATATCCAGCAACGCGCCCCATGCGCCGGTGCGAATATAAGCCTGTTCAGCCAGACGCAGCACTTCCGGATGACGCGGTGCGACTTCCAGCAATCGGTCAATGCCATGACGGGCGGCGTGATCTTCATTACGTGCCAGTTGCAGGCGTACGCGGGTGATTTCAACCGGAATGGTGTCGTTCTCGGACAGCTCAGACGCACGTTCCAGATGTTGATTGGCACGCACTTCGTCACCACGCTGCTGCGCCGCTTCGGCTGCCAGCAGATAGTTAGCCACCGGCTGATCGGCGTGATCGGCATTCTTTGACAGCAGTTTTTCAACCTGCTTGTAATCACCTTCCGCCAGCTTCATCAGCGCGCTCTGCGTGTGACGCTGTGCGCTGCGGCGTTTACGTCCAGTGAACCAACCACGCGTGCGTGCACCGGTGCGGAACACGCGGCGTAAAATCCATTCAATGAACAGAATCACCAGCAGACTGAGAATCAGGATGATTGCCAGTCCCGTGACGCTGGTTTCCACGTTCCAGTTATCGGTCTGAATCAGCACGTAGCCCTGGTGGCCAGCAATCATCGGCCCCAATACCACGCCTGCGATCAGCAGCAGGAAAAGCACCAATACTTTCAGCATGCTTAGCCTCCCTGTTGATCAGCCGGAACCGATGGCTGCGCCAGCAGGTTGCGCACGCGCGTCTGCATCAATTTTTCCAGCAGCGCCTGACTTTCCAGCGTATCCGGCACATCCATTGAGATGTTTTGCTGACTCAGCTCATCCAGCTGTGCGAGGAAGGCTTTGGTGGCAGCGTCGTTGGTGTCATACCAGGCGCGCACCCAGGTTGAGACCGCATCAATCGACTGTTTGTAGATTTCATCCTGATGACGTGGCACAGCCTGGGCGGCAATCAGCAGACGTGAACGAATGTTTTCACGCAGGTAAACGTCCTGATTCGGTGCCAGTAGCGGCTGTGCGGTGTTATCACGGCGGCGGATGGTAATGAAATCATCCATGAAGTTATGCCAGCTCTTCACCAGGTTTTGACGCCATTCGTGCAGCGAGCTGGAAAGCTCTCCGCCATCGGCATCCATCGGTGAATCATCACTGTCATTGTCAGCCAGACGCAGATTATCGACGCCGTTCGACAACTGATTGAGTTTGAGGATGATGCCATCGTAATCGACCTGGCTCACCGTTGAGAGAGAACTGATGTCCTGCGTTAAAGCACGACGCACGTTCATCACGCTCGGGTCATTCATATCGGCCAGGCTGGTATCGGCGCTTTTCAGCAGCGCGGCTGCTGTGGTGACATCCTGATCGCTCCACAGCTTGCGACCCGCCAGTTTCACGAGGTAGTCCGCTTGCGCCAGTAGCCAGGTGCGGGTGTCATTGCCGGAAATCGTCGCAACTTTATCGCGCAGGGTTTCCAGCTCTTTGGCGCTGTTGTCCTGCTGGGTACGCGCTTCCTGCAACGCTGTGTTCGCGGTGTCCAGTTGTTGCGTCAGCTGCTGTTTGTCGCTGCCCAGTTGCTGCTGCAGGGCGCTCAGCTGTTCACTCAGGTTCTGGTTTGTCTGAGCCTGTAAATCGGCCTGATGTTTCCCATTGAGGTAAAGTCCCGCGCCAATCGCCAGCGCAATCACAATCGCCACCGCGCTCAGTACTTTGCCATCGCTTTTTTTATCGCGAGGCTTTTTACCGTCTGGCGTGGGGGAAGTGTCCGCAGGGGTGGTTTCTTCAACCATGGCGGAGGAGGCTTTTTGTTCCGTCATTATGGCTCATCCCATTGTTAAGTTCAGCGTAACGCGCGCAGCAGCGCATCGTTATCAGCACCATCGGCTACCTCAATATCCTGCCAGCCTAATTCGGCGGCCTGAGTAGCCAAACGTTCACTGACGACCACCAGTCGACAGTGCAATAACCATTCCCGACGATCGATCGGCGGAAACAGTGCAAACAGTTGTTGTAACATCTCACCGCTGGTGACCACCAGCGTGGTAATTCCGCGATCGCGCCAGCGACGACCCTCAATCGCGCCCTCATAATACTTTTCACACCGTTGATAGCACTCGCAGTATTCCACCTCGGCGCCGCGTTCCAGCAGGGTTTCAGCCAGTAACTCACGGCCTGGGCTGCCGCGCAAAATCAGCGCACGCTTGCCTTTTACCTGCTGCAGACGGTTGAGGCGCACTAACTCTTCGCTGGTCTCCCGCGCATGAGGATAGTCTACTTTCAGATGACTGACGGTATGCAGTGCCAGCGCGGTGCTGCGCCCTATCGCATAGTAGTCGAGTGTTTCGGGCCAGGTGAGGGCACTCTGCTGTAGCGCTGGATGGGCAAACAACACCACCTGCTGCGACAGCAAAAACACCAGATCGCCCGGCCGTAAAGCCGCCAGTTTTTGCGGCAATTGTTGCAGATCGCGACCCGGCGTGAATTCAATCAGCGGTAGAGTCCACGCCAGTTTTCCCTGGGTTCGCAGACGCGAAACCAGTTCACTGGCAGCGGGCTCCGGGCGGGTCACGAGAATGGTCATGCAGGCGTTTGCCCCTGATAAACGTCGCGCAGAATGTCGCGGGCGCCGCCATCCAGCAGCTCTTCTGCAAGGGAGATCCCCATTTGCACGGCGTTTTCGCGCGGACCACGGCGTTCACCTACCACCATTTGCTGGCCATCCGGTGAGCCGACTAAGCCACGTAACCATAGCTGATTATCTTCCAGCACGGCAAAGCTGCCGATCGGTACCTGACAACCGCCTTCGAGGCGTGTGTTCATCGCGCGTTCAGCGCGCACACAAACATCGGTGTCGGCGTGATTCAGCGCCTGCAATAAGGTAATCAGTTCGTGATCATCAAGGCGACATTCGATGCCGACGGCGCCCTGGCCAACGGCGGGCAGCGAGATTTCAGCGGGCATCGCCTGACGAATGCGGTCGTCGAGGTTCAAGCGCTTCAGGCCTGCCGCGGCCAGAATAATGGCGTCATATTCTCCGGCATCCAGCTTACCTAAACGGGTGCCCACGTTCCCGCGTAACGAACGGATGATCAGATCGGGACGACGCGCGCTGAGCTGACACTGACGACGCAGACTGGACGTCCCCACAATCGCGCCCTGTGGCAGTTCATCAATACTGTTATACAGGTTGGAAACGAAGGCATCACGCGGGTCTTCACGCTCGCAGATGGTGACGAGGCCCAGGCCTTCCGGGAAATCCACCGGCACATCCTTCATGGAGTGCACCGCAAGATCGGCACGGTTTTCCAGCATTGCCAGTTCAAGCTCTTTAACAAACAGGCCTTTTCCACCGACTTTAGCCAGCGGTGTATCGAGGATGATGTCGCCTTTGGTGACCATGGGCACCAGCTCAACCTGCACGCCCGGATGTGCTGCCATCAGGCGCTGTTGGACATATTGTGCCTGCCATAGAGCAAGGGGGCTTTGTCTGGTAGCAATTCTGAAAATTTTGTTTAACATGCTGTTAACCATTTTGATCGTTCATCGATTATCCTATCATTGATAGGGGAATGCTGTCAGTTTCAACGGATTGAAAAGGCCTCGATGTCAGTTGTTACGCATTATTGCGTCATTTTCTGACGTCTAAGTCCGAAAAAGCAGGGCTACATGGGGAACGTGCTAAACTGTCATGTAGCGCAACTTTCTTTACGGTCAATCCTCCAGGTGTTAGATTGATCACGTTTCCAGCAATAATTTGCCCAACATCTTTATTATTAAGCGGCAGGTTTTGGAAACAGGGTGCTTAACACTGGGACAATCAGGCGAAACGTCTTGTACCTCTACATTGAGACACTGAAACAGAGACTGGATGCAATTAACCAGCTGCGCGTTGATCGCGCACTGGCTGCTATGGGACCTGCCTTCCAGCAAGTCTACAGTCTGCTGCCAACATTACTGCACTATCATCACCCGCTGATGCCGGGCTACCTTGACGGTAGCGTTCCCCACGGCGTCAGCTTCTTCACGCCTGATGAAAACCAACAGCATTTGTTGCAACAGTTGGCAGGCGATCAGTCTCTGGATCTCAGCACTGCCGTCAAAGGTGAACGTCCGATTACCGGTATCTATTCGATGGGCAGTACCTCGTCTGTCGGTCAGAACAGCGTGTCCGATCTCGACATCTGGGTGTGTCATCAATCCTGGCTGGATAATGAAGAGCGCCTCAATCTGCAGCGCAAGTGTACCCTGTTGCAGAAATGGTGTGTGTCGATGGGTGTGGAAGTCAGTTTCTTCCTGATCGACGAGAATCGTTTCCGCCACAATGAGAGCGGCAGCCTCGGTGGTGAAGACTGCGGTTCTACCCAACATATTTTGCTGCTGGATGAGTTCTACCGTACCGCTGTGCGTATGGCGGGTAAACGCATCCTGTGGAACATGGTGCCCGGCGAAGAAGAGCACCATTACGACGATTACGTGATGTCACTCTATTCTCAAGGCGTGTTGACGCCGAATGAGTGGCTGGATCTCGGCGGTCTCGGCACGCTGTCAGCCGAAGAGTACTTCGGGGCCAGCTTGTGGCAGCTGTATAAAAGCATCGATTCACCGTACAAAGCGGTGCTGAAAACCCTGTTGTTAGAAGCGTACAGCTGGGAATACCCGAACACGCAATTGCTGGCGATGGATATCAAACAGCGCCTGCACGATGGCGAAATTGTCTGCTTCGGTCTCGACCCTTATTGCATGATGCTGGAGCGTGTGACGCGCTATCTGACCAGCGTCGATGACATGGCGCGCCTCGATTTGGTGCGTCGATGTTTCTATTTAAAAGTGTGTGAGAAGCTCTCGAGTGACGATCACCACCATCACCGCTCAGGCTGGCGTCGCGAGATTCTTTCGCAGCTGGTGAAAGAGTGGGGTTGGGATGAAGAGAAAATTGCGGTATTGGATAACCGCGCCCAGTGGAAAATTGAGCGTGTGCGTGAAGCGCACAACGAGTTGCTGGATGCGATGATGCAGAGCTATCGCAACCTGATCCGTTTTGCCCGTCGTAACAATTTAAGCGTCAGTGCCAGCCCGCAGGATATCGGCGTGCTGACGCGTAAACTGTATGCCGCGTTTGAAGCGTTGCCGGGCAAAGTGACGCTGGTGAACCCACAGATTTCGCCTGACCTGTCGGAAGATAATCTGACCTTTATTCATGTGCCGGAAGGTCGCGCCAATCGCGCCGGTTGGTATCTTTACAACCAGTCGCCGGACATGAGTTCGATCATCAGCCATCAGCCGCTGGAATATAACCGCTACCTGAACAAGTTAGTGGCGTGGGCGTGGTTCAACGGTTTGCTGACCAGCAAAACGCGTTTACATATGAAGGGCAACGAATTCTGCGATCTGCCGCGTTTGCAGGAGTTGGTGAACGATGTGTCGAGCCACTTCCCGCTGCGTGTACCTGCGCCGACGCCAAAAGCGTTGTACAGCCCGTGCGAAATCCGTCATCTGGCGATTATCGTTAACCTCGAACACGATCCGACCTCCGCCTTCCGCAATCAGGTGGTGCACTTTGATTTCCGCAAGCTGGATGTGTTCAGCTTCGGCCAGCAGCAACAGTGCCTGATTGGTAGCATTGATCTGCTGTACCGCAACTCATGGAATGAAGTGCGTACGCTGCACTTCAGCGGTGAGCAGGCGATGATCGAAGCGCTGAAAACCATTCTCGGCAAAATGCATCAGGACGCCGCACCGCCAGATACGGTGGAAGTGTTCTGCTACAGCCAGCATCTGCGCGGTTTGATTCGTACCCGCGTGCAGCAGCTGGTGTCTGAGTGCATTGAGCTGCGTCTGTCGAGTACCCGTCAGGAGCCAGGCCGCTTTAAAGCGCTGCGCATGGCGGGCCAGACGTGGGGCTTGTTCTTCGAGCGCATGAGCGTCTCGGTGCAGAAACTGGAAAATGCGGTCGAGTTCTACGGCGCAATTTCCAACAACAAGCTGCACGGTTTGTCGATCAAAGTGGAATCGAATCAGACGCCATTACCGCCGGTGGTGAACGGCTATGCCAGCGAAGGCATCATTCAGTTCTTCTTTGAAGACACCAATGACGATCGCGGCTTCAACATTTATATCCTCGACGAAACCAATCGCGTTGAGGTTTATCACCATTGTGAAGGCAGCAAAGAAGAGTTGGTGCGTGACGTGAGCCGTTTTTACTCCTCGTCGCATGACCGCTTCACCTATGGCTCCAGCTTTATCAACTTCAACCTGCCGCAGTTCTACCAGATTGTGCACGCGGGCGATCGCTTCCAGGTGATTCCATTCCGCAGCCAGACGCTGACACAGCTCTGTGCGACGCAGCCCGATAACGACAACGGCGATTTCCAGCCGCGCTACCAAATGCACTGATCCCGCCTGCGTTCGCGTGGTGGGATTGGCTTTTCCTCTGACATGCGCCCGGATTTGCGGGTATTTCCTGTTGCTTTTACAACGTCAACTGCGATGATAAGCAGCCAAGGCTTAAGGACAGGAAGAGCAGACAGAATGAGACATATGATAAGTCAGCTGGGTATGGCGCTGGCACTGGTCAGCCTCGCAGGCTGTGGCCTGAAAGGACCGCTGTATTTCCCGCCCAAAGATCAGCCGACCAAACAAAACCAGCAGGTCACCGAACAGCAGCAAAAAGCGGCACAGAATGCTGACGTTAACGGTTTGGTCACCAGCAAATCGGGTTCACAGGCGAACTAATCTCTATGAGTAATCCGGCGGAGCAGAAAATGCAGTTCTCGAAAATGCACGGTCTCGGCAACGATTTCATGGTTGTGGATGCCGTGACGCAAAACGTCTTTTTTTCGCCGGAACTGATTCGCCGTCTGGCGGATCGGCATCTGGGGATCGGTTTCGATCAGCTGCTGATCGTCGAACCGCCTTATGATCCGGATCTCGATTTTCATTACCGAATTTTCAACGCCGATGGCAGCGAAGTGGCTCAGTGCGGTAACGGTGCGCGCTGTTTTGCTCGCTTTGTGCGCCTGAAAGGGCTGACCAACAAAAGCGACATTCGCGTGAGTACGCAAACCGGTCGCATGGTGCTGAGCGTGACCAGCGATGAGCTGGTACGTGTCAACATGGGTGAACCCAACTTCGATCCGCAACAGGTGCCGCTGCGCGCCAATAAAGCGGAACGCCTGTATCTGCAACGTGTTGCGGAGCAGACCGTGATGTTTGGTGCGGTGTCGATGGGCAACCCGCACTGTGTGATTCAGGTTGAGAGTGTGAAAACGGCCGCCGTGGAAACCCTCGGTCCGCTGCTGGAAAGCCACGAACGCTTCCCGGAGCGCGTCAACGTGGGCTTTATGGAAGTGGTTAATCCTGAACACATTCGTCTGCGCGTGTATGAACGCGGCGCGGGTGAAACCCAGGCCTGTGGCAGCGGCGCTTGCGCAGCCGTTGCCTGCGGCATTCAGCAAGGCATTCTGGCGGAAAAAGTTCGCGTTGATTTGCCTGGCGGAACGCTGCATATCGCCTGGAAAGGAGTGGGTCAGCCGCTGTTTATGACCGGGCCAGCCACACACGTCTACGATGGGTTTATTCATCTATGAAAAATGTCGAAGAGCAAACCGACAGCGCGGTTTTGCTGGACGATCAGTCGGTAAGCGCCTTCCTGCGCCAGAACCCCGATTTCTTTATTCGCAATGCGCGCCAGGTTGAACAGATGATGGTGCCGCACCCGGTGCGCGGCAGCGTATCGCTGGTAGAGTGGCACATGGCGCGTCAGCGCAACCACATCCAGCAGCTGGAAGAGGAAATCACGCTGTTGATGGAGCAGGCTACGGCCAACCATCAACTGTTCGATCGTCTGCTGGGGTTACAAGGCCATCTTGCCGCGGCGGACAGCCTGCAGGAAATGTTAACGCGTCTGCACCGTTGGGCGCGTGAGTTGGGTCTGGCCGGCGCCAATGTGCGGGTGTTCAACGACCATTGGCACATCGGCGCACCTTCTGATTTCACCCAGTTGGGTCTTTCTCGTCAGGCTTTTGAGCCGCTGCGTATTCAACGCTTTGGTGCTGAACATCATTACCTTGGCAGCCTGAATGGCCCGGAGTTACTGCTGTTGTTGCCTCAGGCGAAAGCCATCGGGTCGGTGGCGATGTCGCTGATGGGCGAACGCGGCGAGCTTGGCGTACTAATTTTCAGCAGCCGCGACAACCAGCATTATCAAGCGGGCATGGGCACTTTGCTGTTACAGCATCTGGCGCAAATGCTGCCGGATCTGCTGTCTCGCTGGATTGAACGCGCATGAGTGACGTCAGCCCGTTGCAGCCAGCCGTTGAGGGCTTTCTGCGTTATCTGAAAGTCGAACGCCAGCTCAGCCCGTTGACGCAAAAGAATTACACCCGCCAGTTGCAGACGATGACCGCGATGGCCGATGAGATGAAGATCGCCTCATGGGCACAACTGGAGCCCGCACAGGTTCGTCAGCTGGCGGCTCGCAGCCGTCGTGCCGGACTCGGGCCCAGCAGTCTGGCATTACGTATGTCAGCACTGCGCAGTTTTCTTGACTGGCAGGTCAGCCAGGGCATGTTGAGTGCCAATCCAGCCAAAGGTATTTCCACGCCGCGCAATGCTCGCCATCTGCCAAAAAATATGGATGTCGACGAGGTTAACCAGCTGCTGGAAATCGACCTGAACGATCCGCTGGCGGTGCGCGACCGAGCGATGCTGGAAACCATGTACGGCGGCGGTTTACGTTTGTCGGAGCTGGTGGGCATGGATTGTCGTCATGTCGATCTCGACGCCGGTGAAGTGTGGGTGTTGGGGAAAGGCAGTAAAGAGCGACGTGTGCCGATTGGTGGCACGGCGGTGACCTGGCTGCAACACTGGCTGCCACTGCGTGCAAGCTTCGCGCCGCAGGATGATGCGATGTTTGTTTCCAGTCGCGGCACGCGTATTTCAGCGCGTAACGTGCAAAAGCGCTTTGCCGAGTGGGGCATTAAGCAGGGCGTGGCCAACCATATTCATCCGCATAAACTGCGCCACTCTTTTGCGACCCATTTACTCGAATCGAGTGGCGATCTGCGCGCGGTGCAGGAACTGCTCGGGCACGCTAATCTGTCGACCACGCAAATCTATACCCATCTCGATTTCCAGCATCTGGCGACCGTGTACGACGCGGCGCATCCACGTGCTAAACGAGGAAAGTCTGAATGAAGTTCTACCGCCCGCTGGGCCCGATCAAAGCGATCACTTTCGATCTCGACGATACGCTGTATGACAACCATCCGGTGATCCGTAAAACCACCGCCGAATCCCACGCCGCGTTGCAGGCCTTCCATCCGGCACTGCGTGAATTCACCCCCGCTGATTATCAGGCGCTACGTGACGAACTGCTGGCGCGTGAGCCGGAAATTTACCACGACGTGTCTGAGTGGCGCCGCCGCTCGGTTGAGCTGGCAATGATCAATATTGGCTTATCCGCTGCTGAAGCCCGCGCCGGTGCCAGCGAAGTGATGGGCGTGTTCCATCAGTGGCGCAGTGAAGTCGAGATGCCAGATGAGACGCACCAAACGCTGACGTGGCTGGGCGAGCGCGTCCCGCTGGTGGCGATCACCAACGGCAATGCCTGTCCGGAAAAACTGGGAATTAACCACTACTTCCAGTTCGCCCTGCGCGCCGGCCCGCACGGCCGTGCTAAGCCGTGGCAGGATATGTATCAGCTGGCGGCTGAGCGTTTGAACATCGCACCTGAGCATATTCTTCATGTGGGCGACGATCTCACCACCGATGTGGTCGGTTCAATAAACGCGGGCATGCAAGCCTGCTGGATCAACCTGCGCGATGGCAATCTGATGAAGATTGATGATGCGCGTTTGCTGCCGCACGTCGAAATTCATCAGTTGGCATCGCTGACCTCGCTGCTATAATGCTGTATGTTCATCCAGCTAATGGCTGGATGATGGCAGGCATTTCCTGACGCACAAATCGTAGCGGCACCCTTCATTTTGCGATGAATAGCGCCGCTACAAATGGTGCGTTGACTGAATGCTGAGAAACCGCATTTCTCAATCCTCCTTTTATTATTTTGGCAAAACGGTGCTTATGGACGTTTCTGATCTGCTTAACGGCTTGAATGACAAACAGCGCGAGGCGGTCGCCGCGCCGCGCAGCAATCTGCTGGTGCTGGCCGGGGCAGGCAGTGGCAAAACGCGCGTGCTGGTGCATCGCATTGCCTGGCTGCTGTCGGTAGAGAATTGCTCGCCTTACTCGATCATGGCGGTGACCTTTACCAACAAAGCGGCGGCTGAAATGCGCCATCGTATCGATCAACTGATCGGCACCAGTCAGGGCGGTATGTGGATTGGTACCTTCCACGGCCTGGCGCACCGTTTACTGCGTGCCCATCATCTTGATGCCAATCTGCCGCAGGATTTCCAGATTCTCGATAGCGACGATCAGCTGCGCCTGCTCAAGCGTCTGATCAAAGCCATGAACCTTGATGAGAAACAGTGGCCTGCACGCCAGGGCATGTGGTACATCAACGGCAAAAAAGATGAAGGGCTGCGTCCAAAACACATCGAAAGCTACGGTAATCCGATCGAACAAACCTGGCTGCGCATCTATCAGGCTTATCAGGAGGCTTGCGATCGCGCGGGCTTAGTGGATTTTGCCGAACTGCTGCTGCGTGCGCATGAGCTGTGGCTGAACAAGCCGCATATCCTGAATCATTACCGCGAGCGTTTTAGCAACGTGCTGGTGGACGAATTCCAGGATACCAACAACATCCAATACGCGTGGATCCGTATGCTGGCGGGCGATACCGGTCGTGTGATTATCGTCGGGGATGACGATCAGTCGATTTACGGCTGGCGTGGCGCCCAGGTCGAGAACATCCAGCGCTTCCTGCAGGATTTCCCTGGCGCGGAAACCATTCGCCTGGAGCAAAACTACCGCTCGACCAATAACATCCTGAAAGCGGCCAACACGCTGATCGCCAATAACAATGGTCGCCTCGGTAAAGAGCTGTGGACCGATGGCAGTGACGGCGAAAAGATATCCCTCTACTGCGCGTTTAACGAATTAGACGAAGCGCGCTTCGTGGTAAACCGTATCAAAACCTGGCATGAGAACGGCAATGCGCTGCAGGATTGCGCCATTCTCTACCGCAGCAACGCCCAGTCGCGCGTGCTGGAGGAGGCGCTGTTGCAAGGCAGCATGCCGTACCGTATTTACGGCGGCATGCGCTTCTTCGAACGCCAGGAGATCAAAGATGCGCTGGCGTATCTGCGTCTGATGGCGAACCGCAATGACGATGCCGCGTTTGAGCGTGTGGTGAACACACCGGTGCGCGGCGTGGGCGATCGCACATTGGATGTGGTGCGCCAGACCGCGCGCGAACAGCAATTAACGCTGTGGCAAGCGACGCGTGAACTGCTGCAAAACAAAGCCCTGGCGGGACGTGCGGCTTCCGCGCTGCAGCGCTTCTGCGAGCTGGTGGATTCGCTGGCCACGGAAACCGCCGATATGCCACTGCACGTGCAGACCGATCGCGTGATCAAGGATTCCGGCCTGTGGATCATGTACGAGCAGGAAAAGGGCGAGAAAGGCCAGGCGCGTATCGAAAACTTAGAGGAGCTGGTGACGGCAACGCGTCAGTTCAGCTATCAGGACGAGGACGAAGATCTGATGCCGCTGCAGGCGTTTCTGTCGCATGCGGCGCTGGAGGCCGGTGAAGGTCAGGCCGACAAATGGCAGGATGCGGTACAGCTGATGACCATGCACTCGGCGAAAGGTCTTGAGTTCACTCAGGTATTTATCGTGGGTATGGAAGAGGGCATGTTCCCAAGCCAGATGTCGCTGGATGAAGGCGGACGTCTGGAAGAGGAGCGTCGTCTTGCCTACGTTGGCGTCACGCGCGCGATGGAGAAGCTCACGCTGACCTACGCCGAAACTCGCCGCCTTTATGGTAAAGAAGTGTATCACCGTCCATCGCGCTTCATCGGCGAATTGCCGGAAGAGTGCGTCGAGGAAGTGCGTCTGCGCGCCAGCGTCAGCCGTCCGGTGAGCCATCAACGCATGGGCACGCCAATCACGGAAAACGACAGTGGTTTCGCGCTGGGCCAGCGTGTACGCCATGCCAAATTCGGTGAAGGCACCATCATCAACCTCGAAGGCAGCGGTGAACACAGCCGCTTGCAGGTGGCATTTCAGGGCCAGGGCATCAAGTGGCTGGTGGCGGCGTACGCGCGTCTGGAAACGGTGTAGCGCCGTTGCGTTACCTTGACGACTTTTTCGTCTCAGCGTAACATGCGCGCACTATTATCATGAGAGGACAATGCCTTGGACGCGCCCAGTCGATGCTGGCTCAACCGCCTGTTTAACAGGAATAACATCTAAGGCTACCTCTATACGCGGGTAGCCTTAGCGGTTATCAGCGACCTCCCTTTACACTCTCGTCGCACGAGTCAGCACTGATTTACCCTTGAAGCGAAAGTTTCCGCGTTCAGGCTTTGCCGTGCCCGTTTTGCCTTCGGCATCACGGTGTGCCGCCTTGTCCCATTAAGTCTGCAATGGGGAGTATTGCTATGCTGAGCGCTTTTAAACTCGAACGCGATCGCCTGACGCGCATCGAACTGGAAGATAACAACGACACACTCAACACCTCGGTGTGGGTCGATCTCATCGAGCCCGACGACACTGAGCGTGATCGTGTGCAATCCGAGCTGGGTCAAAGCCTGGCGACGCGTCCGGAGCTGGAAGACATCGAGGCCTCCGCACGTTTCTTCGAAGATGAAGATGGACTGCACATTCACTCCTTCTTCTTCTTTGAAGATGCGGAAGACCACGCTGGCAACTCCACCGTGGCATTCACCATCCGTGAAGATCGCCTCTATACATTACGCGAGCGCGAGCTGCCGGCTTTTCGTCTGTATCGTATGCGTGCGCGCAACCAGACGCTGACCGATGGCAACGCCTACGAGCTGTTGCTGGATCTGTTTGAGACGAAAATCGAACAGCTGGCGGATGAGATCGAGAACATCTATAGCGCGCTGGAAAAACTCAGCCGCGTGATCATGGAAGGGCAACAGGGCGAAGAGTACGATCAGGCGCTGTCGCGTCTGGCGGAGCTGGAGGATATCGGCTGGAAAGTGCGTTTGTGTCTGATGGATACCCAACGTGCATTGAACTTCCTGGTGCGTAAAGCTCGCCTGCCGGGCAATCAGCTGGAGCAGGCGCGTGAAATCCTGCGCGATATCGAATCCCTGCTGCCGCATAACGAATCGCTGTTCCAGAAGGTCAACTTCCTGATGCAGGCGGCAATGGGCTTTATCAACATCGAGCAGAACCGCATCATTAAGATCTTCTCAGTGGTGTCGGTGGTGTTCCTGCCACCCACGCTAGTGGCATCCAGCTACGGGATGAACTTCGAGTTTATGCCTGAGCTGAAATGGAGTTTTGGTTATCCTGGCGCTATTACGCTGATGATCCTTGCCGGTCTGGCGCCGTACCTCTATTTCAAACGGAAAAACTGGTTGTAACCCTTTCGGGGCCGCATTTGCGGCCCTTTAAACTGGCGCTGCATCACAATTCTGCGTAGGCTGTTGTCACTTCTCACTTTCTGATTTCCACCCTATGGCGCGTTTTTCTTTGCGACAGCAGTGGACCATTCTGCTGATTGCTTCGTTAGTACTGGGGATCATTCTCCAGCTGTTTCACCTTCCTGCTGCACTGCTTTTAGGTCCGATGATCGTCGGAACCGTCATGGGCCTTTCTGGCGCCACCGTACGCATCGACAAACGTTTGTTTGTGCTCGCACAAGCGGTGTTGGGTTGCATGATCGGGCAAACACTGTCACCGGCTATTCTCTCACCGCTGTTAGCGGATTGGCCGGTGGTGCTGGCGGTGTTGGTGCTTACGCTGGCGGCCAGCGGTTTGTCAGGTTTTCTACTGGTGCGCTTTAGCAACCTTCCAGGGCCAACCGGTGCGTGGGGATCGTCTCCCGGCGGCGCTTCTGCGATGGTGGCGATGGCCGGTGATTTCGGTGCGGACGTGCGCTTAGTGGCGTTTATGCAGTATCTGCGCGTGCTGTTTGTGGCGACTGCAGCGGCAGTGGTGGCGCGCATTGGGCTGGGCACCAACGGTGGTGCAGTGGAGCTGGTATGGTTCCCTGCTTTACAAAGCAGCTTCATCCTGACATTGGTGGTGATGTTTGCCGGGGCGTGGCTGGGTCAAAAACTGCGTATCCCTTCGGGTGCGCTGCTGCTGCCCGCGCTGATTGGTGCGACGCTCCACGGCACCGATGTCGCCACCTTGCAGGTGCCGGAGTGGTTGCTGGCGCTGGCCTATGCGTTAATTGGCTGGAGCGTGGGTTTGCGCTTTACGCGCCCGATCTTCCTGCTGGCGCTGCGCACCCTTCCGCAAATGCTGGTGTCGATTTTCGGCTTGATGCTGCTGTGTGGTGGATTGGCGTGGATGCTGACGCAGGTGCTGCACGTCGATCTGATGACGGCGTATCTGGCAACCAGCCCGGGCGGGCTGGATACCGTGGCGATTATTGCGGCGGGCAGCCGGGTCGATATCGCGTTTGTGATGGCGTTGCAGACCTTACGCCTGTTCACCATCCTGCTGACCGGCCCGGCTATCGCGCGCTTTATCTCACGCTACGCGCACGCGGGTGCGAGCTGAGAACGCGATTGCATCAGCGATAAATACGGCGAGTGCCAGCCAGATAAAGCCGAAGGTGACCATCTTGTCCGGCGTCAGGCTCTCGCCGTAGAACAGCACGGCCAAAAGGAACATCAACGTGGGACCGAGGTATTGGAAAAAGCCCACGGTCGACAAACGCAGACGCGCACAGGCGGCGGCAAACAGCATCAGCGGAATCGTGGTGACGATGCCCGCCGCGATCAGCTTGAAATTGAGGCTCATTGGATTGGCGCTGAGGTGGCTGGTGGCGCTGTCAGCAAAGCCAAACAAGTAGATGGCCGCCAGCGGGAATAACCATGCGGTCTCGATCAGCATGCCGCTCTGCGCATCCACCTGAATTTTCTTTCTCAGCAAACCATAGACGGCAAAACTTAGCGCCAGTCCCAGGCCAATAATCGGCAGCGAGCCAAATTGCCACAGCTGCACCAGTACGCCAATCGTTGCCAGCAACACCGCCAGCCACTGCAAGCGGCGGAAGCGCTCGCGCAGGAACAGCATGCCAAACACTACGTTGATCAGCGGGTTGATAAAGTAGCCGAGGCTGGCTTCCAGCATGTGCTGATTATTCACTGCCCAGATAAACAGCAGCCAGTTGCCGCCAATGGTGACGGCAGTGACGGCCAGCAACAGCACTTTCTTTGGTTGAGCCAGCACTGTGCGTACCTGCTGCCAGCTGCGGCTCAGGGTAATCAGCACCAGCATAAACAGTGCCGACCAAATCACGCGATGCGTCATGATTTCTGTTGGCGGGACTTCTTTCACCAGCTTGAAGTAGGCTGGCGCAATGCCCCAGATAAAATAAGCGCCGAGCGCATAGCCAATGCCCTGACGCGTTTGTTGCGTATCCATCATGCTTTCCAAAAAAGGTAACTAGCCAATCAAATAGGTGGCGGTTGCTGTGGCGATATAATCGCCCTGCTGGTTGTGCAGTTCCACTCGCGCTACCGCCACTTTATTGCCGGCGCGTAGCAGGCTGCTGGTGGCGACAAAGCGATCGCCGCGTCCGGGACGTAAATAATCAACGCGCATATCGATAGTGCCCATGCGCGACAGACGCTGACGCAGTTCCTCTTCGCTGATGTTTTCCTGACGCGACAGTGCATGACTGACGCACACCAGACCGGCGGCGACATCCAGCACTGATGCAATCACGCCACCGTGCAAAATATTTTGGGCCGCATTGCCAACCAGCATGGTTTTGTTGGCAAAGCCCAACTCGGCGTAATCCGCTTCGAGTCGATCCAGCTCTAAACCCAGCGCCTGGTTGAAGGGCATGTGATAAACAAAGATTTCGCCAATCAGGCGGCGAGCTTCCTGCTGTGACAGCAACGGGGATGACATGTTTTCTGCCTTAAGATGTTAAAGAGTTGTGTATATTATGCCGCGTTCGCGCGGCTTTCCAGTTTCAGAAATCGGCACTGATCAACCTGTCTCTTTGCGTGTAGAATGGCGTGCTTTTTGAACATGGGCCTAATAATGACAACACGCAGTTCCCTGGAGAATGTTATGCGTAAGCTATACGCGTTGCTGACCGCAGCTTTGATGATACCTGCGCTGGCACAGGCTGATGAAGCCACCATAAAAGAGGTGCATGACGCCCCGGCAGTGAAGGGCAGTATTATTGCGAACCTGTTGGAGAAACACGATAACCCGTTCGTGCTTTATCCTTACGAAAACAACTATTTGCTCTACACCTACACCAGCGACATGAACAAAGAGGCGATCTCTTCGTACAACTGGGCGGACAAAGCAAAAAACGATGAAGTAAAATTTCAGCTCAGCCTGGCGTTCCCGCTGTGGCGTGGCATTCTGGGTGATAATTCGGTACTGGCCGCATCCTATACGCAACGTTCATGGTGGCAGCTCTCTAACCGTGGAGCCTCATCGCCGTTCCGTGAAACCAACTATGAGCCGCAGATTTTCCTTGGCTGGGCAACGGATTACACCTTTGCCGGCTGGACACTGCGTGATATTGAAACCGGTCTGAACCACGAGTCGAACGGCCGCAGCGATCCGACTTCACGCAGCTGGAACCGCGTCTATGCGCGTCTGATGGCACAGAACGGTAACTTCCTCGCGGAAATCAAACCCTGGTATCGCATTCCAGAAAATGAAAATAACGATGATAACCCCGACATCACCAAGTACATGGGCTACTATCGCGCCAAGCTCGGTTATGAAATGGGTGAAAGTATTTTCAGTGTGGAAGGTAATTACAACTGGAACAGCGGCTACGGCGGCGCGACTTTTGCCTGGAGCTATCCTATCTCTGAACATGTGCGCTTTTACACCCAGCTGTTCAGCGGGTATGGTGAATCGCTTATCGACTATAACCACCGCCAGACACGTTTTGGCGTGGGCGTAACACTTAACGATCTGTTCTAACCAGTCAGAAAAACAGGATTACCGTGGCAACATCGGCAGTGCTTAATCAGGAAATGCTGGCGCAGCAGGTATTACAAGATACCTTCGGCTACCAGCAATTTCGTCCCGGTCAGCAAACCATCATCGAAACCGCTCTTGCCGGGCGTGATTGTCTGGTGGTGATGCCGACCGGCGGCGGGAAATCGCTGTGCTATCAAATTCCGGCGCTGGTGCGCGAAGGGTTGACGCTGGTGGTTTCACCGCTGATCTCACTGATGAAAGATCAGGTCGATCAATTGCTGGCCAACGGCGTGGCAGCGGCGTGTCTTAACTCGACGCAAACGCGTGAGCAGCAGCAACAGGTCTTTGCGGATTGCCGTACCGGCAAGCTGAAACTGCTGTATATCGCGCCTGAACGTCTGATGATGGATAACTTCCTCGACAGCCTGCACCAGTGGAATCCGGTGATGTTGGCGGTGGATGAGGCGCACTGTATCTCGCAATGGGGCCATGATTTCCGCCCGGAATACGGCTCGATTGGTCAACTGCGTCAGCGTTTCCCGGATCTGCCGGTGATGGCGCTGACGGCAACCGCTGACGAAACCACGCGTAATGACATCGCTCATCTGTTGCAGATGGACGATCCGCTGATTCAAATCAGCAGCTTTGACCGCCCGAATATTCGCTACACGCTGGTGGAGAAATTCAAACCCACCGATCAGCTGTTGCGCTACGTGCAAGAGCAGCGCGGTAAGAGCGGCATTATTTACTGTAACAGCCGTGCCAAGGTGGAAGACACGGCTGCGCGTTTGCAAAGCCGTGGGCTGAGTGTCGGCGCTTATCACGCCGGTATCGACAGCGCTCAGCGTGCGCACGTGCAGGAAGCCTTCCAGCGCGATGACTTACAAATCGTGGTCGCCACCGTGGCGTTTGGTATGGGCATTAACAAACCTAACGTGCGTTTCGTGGTGCACTTCGATATTCCGCGCAATATCGAATCCTACTATCAGGAAACCGGCCGCGCCGGGCGTGATGGCCTGCCCGCAGAAGCGATGATGCTTTACGATCCGGCGGATATGGCGTGGCTCCGTAAATGTCTGGAGGAGAAGGCGCCCGGCCCGTTACAGGATATTGAGCGTCACAAGCTCAATGCGATGGGCGCGTTTGCCGAAGCGCAAACCTGCCGTCGTTTAGTGTTGCTCAACTACTTTGGTGAAGGGCGTCAGCAGCAGTGCGGCAACTGCGATATCTGCCTTGATCCTCCGCGTCGCTATGATGGTTTGGTGGAGGCGCAGAAGGCGCTTTCCAGCATCTATCGTACCGGCCAGCGCTTTGGTATGGGCTATATTGTCGACGTGCTGCGCGGTTCCACTAACCATCGCGTTCGCGATAACGGGCACGACAAATTGCCGGTGTACGGCATTGGTCGTGAGCAGAGCCAGGAGCATTGGGTCAGCGTGCTGCGTCAGCTGATCCATCTTGGTATGGTGACGCAAAATATCGCCATGCACTCCGCTTTACAGCTAACGGAAGCGGCGCGTCCGGTATTGCGTGCCGAAGTGCCATTGATGCTGGCGGTGCCGCGTATCGTCACGGTGAAGAGCCGCAGCAGCTCGCCGAAAGTGCACAGCGGCAATTACGATCGCACGCTATTTGGCAAACTGCGTAAATTGCGTAAGGCGATTGCTGACGAATCCAATATTCCGCCGTACGTGGTGTTTAACGATGCCACATTGATTGAGATGGCGGAGCAAATGCCGATTACCGCGTCAGAAATGTTGAGCGTGAACGGTGTCGGTCATCGCAAGCTGGAACGTTTTGGTAAACCGTTCCTGGTGATGATCAAAGAACATGTCGATGAAGAGTAAAGGAAAGAAACCATGTTGATGTTATTCGCCACCGTCGCGCTGGTGCATTTGGTTGCGCTGATGAGTCCCGGCCCGGACTTCTTCTTTGTGTCGCAAACGGCGGCCAGCCGTTCACGTAAAGAGGCGATGATGGGCGTGTTGGGCATTACGCTGGGAATCGTGATCTGGGCCGGTGTGGCGCTGATGGGCTTGCATCTGATCCTGCAAAAAATGGCCTGGCTGCATGAAATCATCATGGTGGGCGGTGGTTTGTACCTGCTGTGGATGGGTTGGCAACTCCTGCGCTCGGCACGTCAGCAGCATAAAGCCCCGCAGGTTGATGCGCCGGTGGTGGAGCTGCCAAAAAAAGGCATGAGTTTCCTGAAAGGTTTTCTGACTAATCTGTCGAACCCGAAAGCGATTATCTATTTCGGCAGCGTGTTCTCACTGTTTGTCGGCAACGATGTGGGCGCGATGGAACGCTGGGGCCTGTTTCTGCTGATTATCGGCGAGACCTTTGCCTGGTTCACACTGGTCGCGGCGATCTTCGCGCTGCCGTGGATGCGGGATAAGTATCAGCGTATGGCGAAGTGGGTCGATGGGATGGCGGGTGTGCTGTTTGCCGGATTCGGCATCCACCTGATTATCTCGCGTTAAATCGGGTTTACTTGCTATTTCGCCACCGGGCAGTGCTCGCGTGCTTTACGTTCAGCATCTGTGCACTAGAACTTGCGCACTGACTACCTTGAAATAGCTGCGGCACTGACGGTTATCACCTCGGTGCCGCGGTTTTTTAAAGCCTCTTACGCGATTCTGCGCGCACTTGCCAGCAAGGCTCCGACGGCCATAAACAGCCCACCAAAGGTGCGGTTCATCAGCTTCATCTGTTTTGGCCCTTTAATCCAGCCCGCAATACGGGTTGCCAGCGTGGCGTAACCAATCATCACGATAATATCGACCACGATGGTGGTGACACCGAGCACCAGATACTGCATCAACTGCGGCTGGTGTGGCTGAATAAACTGCGGGAACAGCGCGGCGAGAAACACGATGCTTTTCGGGTTGGTGAGATTCACCAGAATGGCGCGTTTGAACAAACGACGACGCGGCATCGCTTTTGCCACGGCATCCAGATCAATACCGCCTGCGGAACGCCACTGCTGAATGCCCAGCCACACCAAATAGGCGGCGCCTGCCCACTTCAGCACTTCAAACGCCATGATCGATTGTGAAAATAGCGCACCCAAACCGGCACCCACCAGCACAATGTGAATCGCCAGCCCAAGCTGTAAGCCAGTGATGGAAGCCGCCGCGCCGCGATAGCCATGGCTGATGCCGGTGCTCATGGTGTTGATGGCACCGGAACCGGGTGAAAGACTGAGGATAGTTGTGGTCAACAGGTAGGTTAACCACCATTCAATGGTCATGTGTGACATTCCCTGAAGTGAACGAAGTGTGACACAATACGCCAGAATATCGCGGTGCGCTATGGCGTACAGACGCGCGATGAGGCTTTTTTTCAGGGGGACGGATGCAGCATCACAAACAGCGTTGGCTCGGGCGAGAGAAAGGCTTTTCCGCCTTTGCTACCGGTCCGCTGCTCGACTTCTGGCGTCGTCGTGAAGAGTGCGAATTCACCGGCGTCGGTAACCTGAAGATTCGCTATGTTCGTTTCACCTCACCGCAACATCGCCGTGTCATCCTGATTGTTCCCGGCCGCATCGAAAGCTATATCAAATACCCGGAACTGGCTTACGATCTGTTCCACTGCGGCTATGACGTGGTGATCATTGACCATCGCGGGCAGGGCCGCTCCGATCGCTTGCTGGCGGATTCGCATCGCGGCCATGTGGTTGAGTTCAGCCACTATGTTGACGACTTAGAAACGCTGTATCTGAAAGAGATGGTCAGCAACCATTATCAGCAACGCTACGTGCTGGCGCATTCGATGGGCGGTGCGATTTTAGCGCTGTTTCTGGCGCGTCAACCGCAGGCTTTTCATGCGGCGGTATTCTCGGCACCGATGTTTGGCATTGTGCTGCCGTTGCCTGACTGGATGGCGCACCCGATTCTGGACTGGGCGGAAAAACTGCCGGCGATTCGCGAACGCTATGCGCTTGGCACCGGCCGCTGGCGCGCCAGCCCGTTTGGCATTAATCGCCTGACGCACAGTCGGGAGCGCTATCGGCGCAACCTGCGTTTTTACGCGGACGATCCGGGACTGCGCGTCGGTGGCCCGACCTATCATTGGGTGCGCGAAGGCGTCTATGCCGGACGCAGTATCATCAGCCAGGCAGCGAAAATCACCACGCCTTCCCTGGTGTTACAGGCCAGCGAAGACGATGTGGTGGATAACCGCGCACAAGATATTTTTTGTACGGCGATGGCTGACGCGGGACATCCCTGCGAAGGTACCGTGCCGTATGTGATTCAAGGCGCGCGTCACGAGATTTTGTTTGAAACAGACGCTATGCGCGCTGAAGCGCTCAACATGGTGGTCGATTTTTTCGAGCGCCACGTTTAACTCATTTTCCGACATCAATACCAGAGGTTTACATGTACCACATCGTCGCATCCGACCTGGATGGCACGCTGCTCTCACCGGAACACCGCCTGACGCCTTTTGCCCGTACCACGCTGCAGGAACTGGTGGCGCAAGATGTCCACTTCGTTTTCGCCACCGGCCGCCACTATATCGACGTAGGCCAGATGCGCGATAACCTTGGCATTCCGGCGTACATGATTACTTCCAACGGGGCCCGCGTACACAACGCAGACGGTGAACTGGTGTTTAGCCATAACCTCGACGCCGACATCGCCAGCGAGCTTTACGGTCTGCAGTACCACGATGAACATATCCTGACGCACGTGTATCGCGACGATGAGTGGTATATGAGCCGCCATCGCCCGGAGGAGCAGGACTACTTCCGTGAGTCGGTGTTTAACTATCAGGTTTATCAGCCGGGCATGCTTGAAACCGACGGCATCAGCAAGGTGTTCTTTACCTGCGACGATCCCGAACGTCTGGTGCCGCTGGAGCTGGCGATCGAAGCGCGCTGGGGCGATCGCGTTAACGTCAGCTTCTCACTGCCGACCTGTCTGGAAGTGATGGCGGGTGGCGTATCGAAAGGTCACGCGCTAGAAGCAGTATCAAAGCAGCTTGGCTTCTCACTGAAAGAGTGCATCGCTTTTGGTGATGGCATGAATGATGTGGAAATGCTGAGTATGGCGGGTAAAGGCTGCATCATGCGTAATGCGCATCAGCGGTTGAAAGATACCTTGCCGACGCTGGAAGTCATTGGCAGCAACGCCGAAGATGCGGTGCCGCATACGTTGCGTAAGTTGTTCCTTGCTTAAAAAAATGGGCCGGTGATACCGGCCCATTTTTATTATGCCATCTGTTTCTTATGTTTGTGCTCGCTGACCATGGTGAGCAGCAGTAAAACCACCGCCAATACCGATCCGGCAATCATCACCATGAATCCACCATCCCAGCCGAAATAATCCACGGTGTAACCGACAATCGCACTGGCTGCCACTGAACCGCCAAGATAACCAAACAATCCGGTAAAGCCCGCGGCGGTACCTGCGGCTTTTTTCGGCGCTAGCTCCAGCGCATGCAGACCAATTAACATTACCGGACCGTAGATCAGGAAGCCGATGACGATCATGCACAGCATATCGAGACCTGGATTGCCGGGTGGGTTAAGCCAGTACACCACCGTCGCGATGGTTACCAGCGTCATAAAGAACACGCCGGTGGCGCCACGATTGCCTCTGAACACCTTGTCCGACATCCAGCCGCACAGCAAGGTGCCGGGAATGCCCGCATATTCATAGAAGAAGTAAGCCCACGAAGATTTATCCAGCGTGAAATGCTTCACCTCTTTCAGGTAGGTCGGTGACCAGTCGAGAATGCCGTAGCGCAGCAGGTAAACGAACACGTTGGCCAGCGCGATATACCACAGCAGTTTATTAGGCAGGATGTACTGCATAAAAATCTGCTTCGCCGTCAACTCCTCCTCATGATCCTCGCTGTAGTCTGGCGGATAATCATTCTTGTACGCCTCAATCGGCGGCAAACCACAAGACTGCGGCGTATCGCGCATCAGGGCAAAGGCAATAATCGCGATGAGGATGGCACCAAACGCCGGCATATAGAGCGCGGCTTTCCAGTCGTTAAACCACGCCATACCCAGCAGGAACAGCAAGGGTGGAATACCACCGCCCACGTTATGGGCGCAGTTCCACACCGAGACAATCCCGCCACGCTCCTTCTGTGACCACCAGTGCACCATGGTGCGCCCGCACGGTGGCCAGCCCATGCCCTGGAACCAACCGCACAGGAACAGCAGCACAAACATCACCATGATGCTGGAGGTGGCCCAGGGGACAAAGCCCATAAACAGCATCACCGCAGCGGCCAGAACCAGTCCGGCAGGTAAAAAGACACGCGGATTTGAACGGTCAGAGACGGAACCCATGATGAACTTGGAAAAACCGTAGGCGATGGAGATTCCGGACAGCGCAAAGCCAAGATCGCCACGCGAAAAGCCCTGCTCAACCAAATAGGGCATCGCCAGCGCAAAGTTTTTACGGACCAGGTAATAGGCGGCATAGCCAAAGAAAATGCCGATGAAGATTTGCCAGCGTAGCCGACGATAGAGCGGATCGACACGATCGTCAGCGACTTGCGGCTGATGCGGTGCCGGTTTGAAGATACTCAACATGAATGTGGCCCTCCAGGGCGCGATATTTTTATAAATTCCCAGCAGGTTGGGTCAAATGCCCTCTGGCGTGACAACAAAACCAAAGTTCCATTTCGCGCAAAGGATAGTGATGGTTACGCCACGTTACTGTGATGTGTGACACAATTGTTACAGTTTGATGACATTAAAGAGCGATATAAACCAGGAAATGTTGGTATTCGCGCATGAAGCGTCGAGGCTTTTGGGTTTAGAAGGGGAATCCGTTGCCGTGTCGAATCAGATTCACTGCATCTGCAACCAGCGACCTGATTTCAGCAATGGACCTTATCTCAATGAGTGACGGGGATACGGCGATTTGTTTGATTTTAATTTGACCACTCGTCAACCAGATATTTCAGCCCGTCCACGACAGTTTGTTTACACTAGCGCCACTGTTCATTTTGGGATCGATGCCGTGCCGTTACTGATCGTTACCACCATTTTGTGGGCTTTTTCCTTTAGTTTGATAGGGGAATACCTGGCGGGCCAGGTTGACTCCTGGTTCTCTGTACTGATGCGCCTTGGGTTGGCCGCGATTGTCTTCCTGCCGTTCCTGCGCTGGAAAGGCTATCGCGCCTCAACCATCCTGCTGTATATGCTGGTGGGGATGCTGCAACTCGGCGTCATGTACCTGCTGAGTTTCGAGGCTTATACCTACCTCAGCGTGACAGAATTCCTGTTATTTACCGTGATGACGCCGCTCTACGTCACGCTGATTTACGATTTGCTCAGCAGACGTCGGCTGCGAATCGGCTATGCCTTCAGCGCGCTGTTGGCGGTAGCCGGGGCGGCCATCATTCGCTATGACAAAGTCAGCGATCATTTCTGGTTTGGTTTGCTGCTGGTTCAGGCGGCTAACATCTGCTTCGCCATTGGTATGGTTGGTTACAAGCGCTTGCAGGAAACCCGCCCAATGCCGCAACACACGGCCTTCTCGTGGTTCTATCTTGGCGCGGTGATCATCGCCATCATTGCGTGGAGCCTGTGGGGTAATCCGAACAAACTGCCGACCACTAACCTGCAATGGGGCATTCTGGTGTGGCTGGGCGTGGCGGCTTCGGGGCTTGGCTACTTTATGTGGAACTACGGTGCGACGCAGGTCGATGCCGGTACGCTGGGCATCATGAACAACATGCACGTGCCGGCGGGCTTGCTGGTGAATCTGGCGATCTGGCAGGAAAAACCGCACTGGCCGAGCTTTATTGCCGGGGCGATTGTCATTTTCGCTTCACTTTACGTGCATAAGCGCTGGGTGCTGGGACATGGGTCCAAAAGCGCTGCCTAACTGAGACGATCCTTGATCTGGTTTCGTTGAACTTGCAGAAGCGCTATGTGCTGGGAAAAAGCAGCACCTAAGCCAAAGGGAAGATACAGGCCGCTACGAAGAGCGAAGCGTCCGAGCCATGGATGGCGAGGCCGATCCACAGGGATGTGAGATTCCTTCGTGATCGGAGCGGCCTGTATCTGACCTAACTCCGATCAAAAAGCGATTACACCTTTTTGGCTGGCGCCGCAGGACGATTCATCATCGTCAATCCCTTCAAAAAGTTACGCAGAATCTGGTCACCGCACTCGCGGTAGTTTTTATGATCCGGATTGCGGAAAATCGCACCGACTTCAGCCTGTGAAATCTTAAAGTTTGCCTTCTCCAGCACCACCGGAATATCCGTGGTCTTCAGCGCAAACGCGATACGCAGCTTCTTAATGAAAATATTGTTATTCATACGACGTTCGACTGACGGCGCTGGCGCATCTTCACTCTTACCGCGACGGAAGAAAATCAAACCGTTGAGGAAATAGCCCATCAGCACGTCCGGCAGCTTACGGAATGCCGCGTCTTCATCCTTCTTCATCCACGCCTGCACATCCTCCAGCGGCACTTCACTGCCCGCTAAGGCAAAAATCTCCACCACTTTGCTATCGCTCAAATCAAGCATATAGCGCACGCTGCGCAGAACATCGTTACTCGTCATGGTGAAACTCTCTTGGTCGCGGATTGAGGCGGCGCATTATAGAGCAGGCTGGGCAGGGATAACAGCACGGGTGACACCAGCCACCCGTGAGAACATCAAGAAATCGACTGCAGTGAACCCGGGCGGGCGGCATCGCGCACAAACGGCAGATGGTCACAGGCGTGCTGGCGGGCGAAGCGTACAAAGGCTTCTAACACCGGCTGACGCTGCTCACCATCGCGCACGGCGGCATATAAACGGCTCCACAAACCCTCACCCAATGTCTTGGTCACCACCAGACCCTGCTTTTCAAAACTCTCCACCACCCAATGCGGAAGGGCCGCAATACCCATCTGTGCTGACACCATCTGAATCAGCAACAGCGTATTATCCACACTCTTCAGCGCCGGGCTGATGCCTGCAGGCTGCAGGAAATGACGCCAGATATCGAGACGCTGACGCTGCACCGGATAGATCATCAGTACCTCATCGGCTAAATCTTCCGGTGAGATATGTTCCAGCTTCGCCAGCGGATGGTCCGGGGCCAGCACCAGACGTACCTCAAAATCAAACATCGGCGTATAGAACAAACCGCTGCGCGGCAGGATATCGGAGGTCAACACCACATCCAGTTCGCCCTGTTGCAAGGCGGGCTGGGGATCAAAAGTCACGCCCGATTTAAAATCGACCACCACTTGCGGCCAGCTCTGGCGGAAATTATTGAGGGCTGGCGTCAGCCACTGAATGCAGCTGTGGCACTCAATGGCAATGCGTAACGTGGTCTGATGCGGCTCGTGGCATGCCTGCAACGCTTGCTGAATCTGCGGCAAAATCTGCTCGGCCAACTGCAGCATGATTTCCCCCTGCGGCGTAAACCGCAACGGCTGGCTCTTGCGCACAAACAGGCGAAAGCCCAGCCGCTGTTCCAGATCGCTGAACTGATGCGATAACGCCGATTGTGTCTGATGAAGCTGAGCGGCGGCAGCGGCCAACGAGCCGGTATTTTGCAACGCCTGCAGCGTTCTCAGATGTTTGAGTTCGATCATGAGAGTCCTTCACATCGAGATTGAACAAATTGCGCTTGAGGAAGATACAGTACCCGCAGATTATGGCGGTGTAAACATCTGGACGGCTAAACATCTCAAGCAAGCGCCACCGCCACATGACTTTCGTCCAGTTCAGGCGTTCAGCGGACGGCAATGTCACCCGCTGGATGAACGTAAACGGGCTCGACCCGTTAAGCATATCTGGAGATCACTAAATGACCATTCTGAACCATACCCTCGGTTTCCCTCGTGTCGGTCTGCGTCGTGAACTGAAAAAAGCACAGGAAAGCTACTGGGCAGGTAATAGCTCACAGGAAACGCTGCTAGCCGTGGGGCGCGAGCTGCGCGCTCGTCACTGGCAACAGCAGAAAGACGCGGGGGTGGATCTGCTGCCGGTGGGCGATTTCGCCTGGTATGATCATGTGCTGACCACCAGCCTGATGCTGGGCAATGTGCCGGCGCGCCATCAGAACCAGGATGGATCGGTCGATCTCGATACGCTGTTCCGTCTGGGACGTGGCCGCGCCCCCAGCGGCAATCCTGCCGCCGCCGCTGAAATGACCAAATGGTTCAACACCAACTATCACTATATGGTGCCGGAATTCACTCAGGGCCAGCAGTTCTCTCTAAGCTGGACACAGCTCCTTGAAGAAGTGGACGAAGCATTGGCGCTGGGTCACCCGATCAAACCGGTGCTGCTGGGACCGGTCACTTACCTGTGGTTGGGCAAAGTCAAAGGTGAGCCGTTTGACCGCCTGTCGTTGCTGAAAGCGATACTGCCGGTCTATCAGCAAGTGCTGGCTGAACTGCATCAGCGCGGTATTGAATGGGTGCAGATCGATGAACCCGCGCTGGTGCTGGAGCTGCCACAGGAATGGCGTGATGCGTTCAAGCCTGCCTACGATGCGCTACAAGGTCATGTAAAACTGCTACTGACGACCTACTTTGACAGCATCGGTCAAAATCTCGACGTGATTAAGACGCTACCGGTTCAAGGTTTACACGTTGACCTGGTGCATGGCAAAGATGACATCCAGCATATCCACCAACAGCTCCCCGCCGACTGGCTGCTCTCAGTCGGGGTGATCAACGGCCGCAATGTCTGGCGTGCCGAGCTCAGCTGCTGGTTCGATCGCCTGCAACCGCTGGTCGGGCAGCGTGAAAATCTGTGGATTGGTTCCTCCTGCTCGCTGCTGCACAGCCCGATCGATCTCAGTGTCGAAACCCGGCTCGATGCGGAAGTGAAAAGCTGGTTTGCCTTTGCTTTACAGAAGTGTGCTGAGCTGAGGTTGTTGAGCCAGGCGCTCAATAATAACGATGCGGCCTCGCTGACGGAGTGGAGTGCGCCGATTCATGCCCGTTCTCATTCTTCGCGCGTGCACAATGCCGCAGTGGGCGCACGTCTGGCGAATATTCAGGCCAAAGACGTTGAGCGCGCCAGCCACTATGACGAACGCGCCAAAGCGCAGCGCCATCGCTTTAATCTGCCTGCCTGGCCGACCACCACGATTGGATCCTTCCCGCAAACCACCGAAATTCGCGGCCTGCGACTCGACTTCAAAAAAGGCAATATCGATGGAGGCCACTATCGCACCGGCATCGCGGAGCACATCAAGCAGGCGATTGCC
Source organism: Pantoea sp. ME81 (assembly GCF_903970985.1). Lineage (NCBI taxonomy): Bacteria > Pseudomonadati > Pseudomonadota > Gammaproteobacteria > Enterobacterales > Erwiniaceae > Pantoea > Pantoea sp. ME81. The sequence continues at coordinate 29,469 of NZ_CAJCKS010000012.1, forward strand.
GAACAGGAACGGCTCGGGCTGGATGTGCTGGTGCACGGCGAAGCAGAGCGTAATGACATGGTGGAATACTTCGGCGAAAACCTCGATGGCTTCGTGTTTACGCAAAATGGCTGGGTGCAAAGCTATGGCTCTCGCTGTGTGAAGCCGCCGGTGATCATCGGTGATGTCAGTCGTCCGCAGCCGATTACCGTTGAGTGGGCGAAGTACGCGCAATCGCTGACTGAAAAGCCAGTGAAAGGCATGCTCACCGGCCCGGTCACGATTTTGTGCTGGTCGTTCCCGCGTGAAGACGTGACGCGGGAAACCCTTGCTAAACAGATTGCACTGGCGCTGCGTGATGAAGTGGAAGACCTGGAAAAAGCCGGGATCGGGATCATCCAGATTGATGAACCCGCGCTGCGCGAAGGCTTACCCTTGCACCAGTCGGATTGGGCGGCGTACCTGACCTGGGCAGTGGATGCCTTCCGCCTCAACGCGGCTGTGGCGCAGGATGAAACGCAGATCCACACGCACATGTGTTATTGCGAGTTCAATGACATCATGGAATCGATAGCGGCACTGGACGCGGACGTGATTACCATCGAAACCTCACGCTCGGATATGGAATTGCTGGATGCGTTTAAAGCGTTCGAATACCCGAACGAAATTGGGCCAGGTGTGTATGACATTCATTCCCCGAACGTACCCAGCGTCGAATGGATTGAAGATCTGCTGCACAAAGCGGCGCAAAGCATTCCGCCCGCACGTTTGTGGGTCAACCCGGACTGCGGTCTGAAAACCCGTGGCTGGAGTGAAACCCGGCAGGCGCTGGCGAACATGGTGACCGCCGCGAAAAAGCTGCGCGCGGAATCGGCTTAATCGTGAGAAACAGGGGCGCCTTGCAGCGCCCCTTGTTATTACGCGTTGGGTGCAACGCCATACTGCTTAAACCAGGCCAGCATTCGTACCCAGCCATCAGCGGCTGAGTCAGCATGGTAGCTTGGGCGATAATCGGCATTAAACGCGTGTCCCGCTTCCGGATACACCACGATTTCCGCTTTGGCATTGGCGGCATGCAGTGCCTGACGCATCTTATCAATGCTCTCTAACGGGATGCTCTCATCCTGACCGCCGTACAATCCGAGCACCGGTGCGTTAAGATCGACGGCTACATCGATAGGATGTTTTTGTTGTTTGAGGGTTTTCTCACCCTCTAACCGACCATACCAGGCCGCTGCCGCCCGCACCTGCGGATTGTGCGCGGCGAACAGCCAACTGATGCGTCCGCCCCAGCAGAAGCCCGTGATGGCCATGCGACGAATATCGCCATCGTGGCGTGCGGCCCAGTTGGCAACGTGATCGAGATCGGACAGCACCTGAGAATCGGGCACCTTGCTGACCAGTTCTTTGAACAGTGTCGGGATATCACTGTAGTCACCGGGATCGCCTTCACGGAAGTAGAGTTCAGGTGCGACCGCCAGATAGCCTTCCAGCGCCAGACGACGGCAGATATCTTTAATATGTTCGTGAACGCCAAAAATCTCCTGCACCACCAGAATCACCGGTAGTTTGCCTTCATAGGATTTGGGGCGAGCATAATAAGCCGGAAGGTTTTCTCCCTGGCTGGGAACAGAAGTTTCACCGGTGTGAATAGCGTCACTGACGGTGGTAATGGTGCTGCTGGCGATGGGCTGAACGGCAGGGGCAAAGCCACCGGCTACTGATTTTTGTGCCATATTGTCTTCGGTTTTCATGGTTCTCTCCGTGCTAGCAAATGCGCAATCACGTAACTATAGCCTGCTTCAGGAGCAAGGCTGACGTAGGGTTCAGAGGGATGTGTACTTATGTTCTTCTTCTCTATTAACACTGCCACCCGAACTTACACAGCACCGCTTGTAGCAATTCAGAATTGCTGAGCTGCAATGTGTGATGTGAATCACATAATAATTTTCTGATAATGTAAGTTTCATTGTCGATGGTGAAATAAATCACATATTTATATGGCGCTCTGGCGTAGAGTGACACGCATATCCCTTATCTATCAGGAGTCTGTTATGGCCCAGTCTGACGTTTTCCACCTTGGTATCACTAAAGCCGATCTGAAAGGAGCCACACTGGCTATCGTTCCCGGCGATCCGGAGCGTGTGAAAAAAATCGCTGCGCTGATGGATAATCCGCAGCATCTGGCTTCGCACCGTGAATTCACCACTTACCTGGCGGAAGTGGATGGCAAGCCGGTGGTGGTCTGTTCTACCGGGATCGGCGGTCCATCGACCTCTATTGCCGTGGAAGAACTGGCGCAGCTCGGCGTGCGCACTTTCCTGCGTGTGGGCACGACCGGGGCGATCCAGCCGAATATCAATGTAGGCGACGTGCTGGTGACTACTGCTTCGGTGCGTCTTGACGGTGCCAGCATGCACTTTGCGCCGATGGAGTTCCCGGCAGTGGCCGATTTCACCTGCACCACCGCGCTGGTGGCCGCAGCAGAAGCCTGCGGTGCCAAAACGCACATTGGTATCACCGCTTCATCTGACACCTTCTATCCGGGGCAGGAGCGTTACGACACGTTCTCAGGACGTGTGGTGAATCGCTTCCAGGGCTCAATGCAAGAGTGGCAGCAAATGGGGGTTCTTAACTATGAGATGGAATCCGCTACACTGTTAACCATGTGCGCCAGTCAGGGGCTGCGAGCGGGCATGGTGGCGGGTGTTATCGTTAACCGTACGCAAAAAGAGATCCCGGATGCCGCGACCATGAAACAGACCGAAAGCGATGCGGTGAAAATTGTTGTAGAAGCCGCGCGTCGCTTAATTTAGTGCGCAAGGCAGCAGGTATTACGGATAAGGAATTCCCTGCTGCCATCACATTGCGCACGTTTTCAGCTGATACTGAGAAAACAACTATGCGCAAAACGGTTTCTGCTCCGCGTCCTGCCTTTAATCATCCTTCCACGGCTGCTCAGTCTCGCATTGAAAGCGTGGCAGCGCGTTTCCGCCAGGCGATGGCGGCCTCTGATTTCCCCGTGGCACGTCAGTGCTGTGAAGAGGTTTTGCGCGTCATGCCGCAAAACATGCAGGTACTGAGTGACTATGCGCTGACGCTAATGCGCGTGGGGGAGTACAAAAAATCCTACAAAACTTATCAAAAGATCTATCAGGCATCGGCAGCGCAGCGTGCGCAGGCTTCCGACACCTGGCTCGATGGCTTAACCGAAGTGTGTGGCTGGCTGGAAAAGCACGATGAAGTGGCACGTTACGGCCGTGAGTCGCTGGAGAAGTCTGACGCGATCTTTCGTCAGGGCCACACAGTGGCGTATCCCGCAGAAACACCGCCGTCTTTCAATCCCACCAATCCAACTGAAAATATCATCTCTTTCAGTCTGTATGGTGGCCAACCACGCTACTGTGAAACGCTGATCAAAAATATCGACGTTGCGCGCGAGTTCTATCCCGGCTGGATGTGTCGCATCTATCTTGACGACAGCGTGCCGCAACACGTCTGGCAGCGTCTGAAGCAGTCAAATGTCCAGTTAGTGGATATGTCACATGAGAAGACCATATTCCCGACGCTGTGGCGCTTTCTGGTGATGGATGATCCATGCGTAAAGCGTTATATCGTGCGAGATGCGGACTCCCTGCTGTCGGAGCGTGAAGTGGCGGCGGTAGAAGCCTGGCTGCAATCGCCCTGCTGGTTCCATCACATGCGTGACTACTTTACGCATACCGAACTGCTGCTGGCAGGCATGTGGGGCGGCTGTCATGGCGTATTCCACAACGTTGAACAGCAGATACGCGACTTTATCGCCCAGTACAGCGGCAGTGAACGCTTCACCGATCAATACTTCCTCAAAGTGGCGTTGTGGCCGACGGTGCGCGAAAGCCTGCTGAATCATGATGACATCTTCCGATTCCATCATGCCCAGGCGTGGCCCGCACATCCGCCAATTCGCTGGCAAACCGAGCGTTTTCACGTCGGCAGCAACGCAGGGTATTCCAGCATGGCGGGCAAGGTGGAGAATGCTGATAACGGCTGGCAGCAGGTTGAACTCACTCACAACGGACAAAGCTGGTGCTATCCCGCCAAAGTGAAAGGCAGTGAATGGCTGTTGCCGATGCCGTTTTTCCTGATTGATGCGTGGAAGGCGGGTGATTTGACGGTGAAAGCGCTGTAAATGATCTGCCAGCTACACAACAGTCTGGACATTCATACAGTAGCGACTTACCTTTTCCCTCAGCGAAACGATCCGCGGGGGGATTATGGATCAGCAACTTATCATTAACGGCGCACTGGCGCTGGCCGGACTGGGTCTCGGCTGGATTTTGGCCCAGTTGCGGGCCGGGCACCAGCACGCCAGCTTCACTACCGAACGCCGCCTGCTGGAAGAGGCGCAACAGCGTCAGCAGCAGCAGCTCGAACGGTTACAACAACAAATTCAGCAGCGCGAGCAAGAACTGCGGCAGCTTCATGGCACGCTTAGCGGTGCACAGGAACGGCTGCAACAGCTCGATTACTGGCGTGGCGAAAGCGAGCAGCTCAGCCGGGAACTGCGCAATCAGCTGGAAGTGAACAGTGCGCAAGAAGCTGAACTGCGTGAAGTCACCATCCGTTTAGAAGAGACGCGTTTTGGCGCAGAAGAGAAGCAGCGCCTGCTCACTAACAGCGAACAGCGCCTCAGCGCGCAGTTTGAAAATCTGGCCAACCGCATTTTTGAAAACAGCGGACGTCGGGTGGATGAGCAGAATCGGCAAAGCCTCAACGGGCTGATTGGTCCGCTGCGTGAACAGCTGGATGGTTTCCGTCGCCAGGTAACCGACAGCTTTGGCCAGGAAGCGCGTGAACGCCATACGCTGGCTCATGAAATTCGTCAGCTGCAACAGCTTAACGCACAGATGGCGCAGGAAGCGGTCAACCTCACCAAAGCGTTGAAAGGCGACAATAAAATTCAGGGCAACTGGGGTGAAGTGGTGCTGGCGCGCGTGCTGGAGGCTTCCGGCCTGCGCGAAGGTTATGAATATCAGACGCAGGTCAGCGTGCAGCTGGAACAGCAGGGCAGGATGCAACCGGATGTGATCGTGCGGTTGCCGCAGGGCAAGGATGTGGTGATTGACGCCAAAATGACGCTGGTGGCTTACGAACGCTATTTCAATGCGGAAGATGAAGCCACGCGCGAGCAGGCGATCCAGGAGCACGTTAACGCCATGCGCGGCCATATTCGGCTGCTGGGGCGAAAAGATTATCAACAATTGCCCGGTTTACGCTCTCTGGATTATGTGTTGATGTTTATTCCGGTCGAGCCCGCGTTCTTGTTGGCGATTGATCGGCAGCCAGAGCTGATCAGCGAAGCGCTGCAGCAGAACATCATGCTGGTAAGCCCTACGACATTATTGGTGGCGTTGCGCACCATCAACAACCTGTGGCGTTATGAGCATCAGAGTCGCAATGCGCAACGCATCGCCGACCGAGCTACGCGGTTGTACGATAAAATGCGGCTGTTTGTGGATGATATGAGCGGTATCGGTCACAGCCTCGATAAAGCGCAGCAGAGTTATCATCAGGCGATGAAAAAGCTGTCAGAAGGGCGCGGCAATTTGATTGCGCAAAGCGAATCCTTCCGCGCGTTAGGCGTGGAGATTAAACGGCCGATCAATCCCCAATTGGTCGAACAATCGCAGCCGGAAGAAGCGGGCGAAGATTGGGCGGACGATCCCGAGCCCAATGAAAATGTGGCAGATTCTCCCACCGCTTCACTGCGCCGCATCAACGAATAGCACGGTGGTCGCGTGCTCGCGTAGCGCGACTCTGATACACTTCGGCAAGAATTGTTTGTGGAACAGGTAAACCCGATGGCAGATGAATCACAGCAGGAAACTACTCATTTTGGCTTTCAGACCGTCGCGAAAAGCGAAAAGGCCGATAAAGTCGCGGACGTGTTTCATTCCGTAGCGGCAAAATATGACCTGATGAACGATTTGATGTCGTTTGGCATCCATCGTGTCTGGAAGCGTTTTACCATCGACAGCAGCGGCGTGCGTCGTGGTCAGCGTGTGCTGGATCTGGCCGGCGGCACCGGTGATTTGACAGCAAAATTCTCTCGCCTGGTGGGCGAGACGGGTCAGGTTGTTTTGGCGGATATCAACAGCTCGATGCTGAAGATGGGCCGCGAGAAGCTGCGCAACATGGGCGTGTCAGGCAACGTCAGCTATGTGCAGGCCAACGCCGAAGCGCTGCCGTTCCCGGATAACTATTTCGATTGCATCACCATCTCTTTCGGTTTGCGTAACGTCACCGAAAAAGAGAAGGCACTGGCCTCGATGTTCCGGGTGCTGAAACCAGGCGGACGCTTGCTGGTGCTGGAGTTTTCCAAACCGCTGCTGGAACCGCTGAGCAAAGCCTACGATACCTATTCCTTCCACATCCTGCCGCGTATTGGGCAGCTGGTGGCGCAGGATGCTGATAGCTATCGCTATCTGGCAGAATCGATTCGTATGCATCCCGATCAGGAAACCCTGAAGGCGATGATGAACGATGTGGGTTTTGAAAATACCACTTACTTCAACATGACCGGCGGTATTGTGGCGTTGCATCGCGGCTTTAAGTTCTGATTGATCATGACTTTTACCCCGCTAATCACGGGCGGACTTGAAACCGCCCTCAATCGTGTTCTGTATCGTGATCGTAGCCTGAAAGCCGCGCGTCAACGTCTGGCAGGTAAAGTGCTGATGCTACGCCTGCAGGAGCTGGATTTCCCGCTGGTGCTGGTGTTTAGCGAATCGCAGCTGGATGTGCTGAGTGACTGGCAGGACAGCAGCGACTGTAGCGTGAGCCTGCGCCTCAGCACCTTGCCGAAACTGCGCGATCGCCAGCAGCTGACCAGTTTGATCCGTAGCGGTGAGCTGGATGTGGAAGGCGATCTGCAAGTGGTTCAGCAATTCTCTGCGCTAATGGATCTCGCTGAGCTCGATCCAGCCGAGTATCTGGCGCCGTGGATCGGCGACATTGCCGCGCAGGGTGTCAGTCAGGCTGCTCAGCAGGCGCTGAAATTTGTGCAGCGACAGGTGACGCGTCGGCAGGATTATCTCGGTCAGGTGCTGACGGAAGAGTGGCGGGTTGCGCCCGGTGCACTGGAGCTGGCATGGTTTTGTGAAGAGGTTGAAGCGATGGAACGTTCGCTTAATGCGCTCGAAGCGCGTTTAGCACAGCTGGAGGCGAAATGACGCTGGGAGAAATTCGGCGCTTATACTTCATCATCAAGGTCTTTCTGACTTACGGGCTTGATGAACTGATCCCTCACATGCGCATCACGTTGCCGCTTCGTATCTGGCGACGTTGTATTTTCTGGATCCCTAACAAGCACAAGAATGAATCGACGGGCGTGCGCATTCGTCTGGCAATGGAGCAACTTGGTCCAGTGTGGATCAAATTTGGTCAGATGCTTTCGACGCGCCGCGATCTCTTCCCACCGGCCATCGCCGATGAACTGGCGGTGTTGCAGGACCGCGTGGCGCCTTTTGATGGGCTGAAAGCCCAGCAGCAGATTGAACAATCCATTGGCGGTCCTGTCGACACCTGGTTTGACGATTTTGATATTAAGCCGCTGGCTTCTGCTTCGATTGCGCAGGTTCACACTGCCACGCTTAAGTCTAACGGCTGTGACGTCGTGATCAAAGTGATTCGCCCGGACATCCTGCCGGTGATCAAAGCGGATATGAAGCTGATTTACCGCATGGCACATTGGGTTCCTCGTCTGTTGCCGGATGGTCGTCGTCTGCGCCCGGTTGAAGTGGTGCGCGATTACGAAAAGACCCTGATTGATGAACTCAATCTGCTGCGCGAATCGGCGAACGCCATTCAGCTGCGTCGTAACTTTGAGCAGAGCCCGATGCTGTATGTGCCGGAAGTGTTCTCGGATTACTGCAGCGAATCGATGATGGTGATGGAACGTATTTACGGCATTCCCATTTCTGATGTGGCGACGCTGGAGAAGCATGGTGTCAACATGAAGCTGCTGGCAGAACGCGGCGTGCAGGTGTTCTTCACCCAGGTGTTCCGCGATAGCTTCTTCCATGCTGACATGCACCCCGGCAACATCTTCGTTAGCTATGACCATCCAGAAGATCCGCAGTACATCGCGATTGACTGCGGTATTGTCGGTTCGCTGAATAAAGAAGATAAGCGCTATCTGGCGGAAAACTTCATTGCCTTCTTTAACCGTGATTACCGTAAAGTGGCAGAACTGCATGTGGATTCAGGCTGGGTACCGCCGGATACCAATGTGGAAGATTTTGAGTTCGCCATTCGTACCGTCTGCGAGCCGATTTTCGAGAAGCCGCTGGCTGAGATTTCATTTGGCCACGTGCTGCTGAACCTGTTTAACACCGCGCGTCGCTTCAATATGGAAGTGCAGCCACAACTGGTGCTGTTACAGAAAACGCTGCTCTACATCGAAGGTATTGGCCGTCAGCTTTATCCGCAGCTCGATCTGTGGAAAACCGCGAAGCCGTTCCTTGAAGACTGGATCAAAGATCAGATCGGCATTCCTGCGATTCTGCGCGCAGTGAAAGAGAAGGCGCCATTTTGGGCTGAAAAACTGCCGGAGTTGCCTGAACTGTTCTACGACAGCATGCGTCAGCATAAATTATTGCAGCACAGCGTCGATAAACTGGTCAGCGATATGAATGCGCAACGTACGCGCCATCACAAGGCACGTTATCTGTTTGGCGTAGGGGCTACACTGTTATTAAGTGGCACCGCGGTGCTGTTAAGTCGACCCGACTGGGATTTCTTCCCAGCCTTACTAATGGCCGCTGGCATCGTCACCTGGCTGATAGGCTGGCGCAAGACAAACTGATTGTTTGACTGGTGCAAATCGCGTAATGTCGCAGGCTAAAGCCCGAATTCATACGGGCTTTCTGTGCGTTTCAATTCAGAGTTTTTCACAGAATATTAGAGGCATATCTCATGGGCGGTATCAGTATTTGGCAATTGATCATCATTGCCGTCATTGTTGTACTTCTGTTCGGTACCAATAAACTTCGCAACCTGGGTTCGGATTTAGGTTCTTCTATTCGTGGTTTCAAAAAAGCCATGGGCGATGAGGACGATAAAAAGGATCAACCGAAAGAGCAGGACGCTGACTTCAACGCCAAGACTCTGGCAGACAAACAGCAAACCTCGGCGAGTAAAGACGACGCCCGGGACAAGTAAGGGTTAACTGTGTTCGATATTGGTTTTAGTGAACTGGTATTGGTGTTCGTTATCGGGCTGATCGTTCTTGGCCCGCAACGATTACCGGTTGCGGTGAAAACCGTCGTGGGCTGGATTCGGGCGATTCGCTCCCTGGCTGCTAACGTGCAAAACGAACTGGCGCAGGAGCTGAAACTGCAGGAATTGCAGGACAGCCTGAAAAAGGTTGAGGAAGCGGGCCGTGGCTCACTGTCACCGGAACTGAAAGAGTCGATGGAAGAGTTGCGTAAAACCGCCGATTCGATGAAGCGTTCTGTGCAGCAGAGCATCGATATCGAAAAAGCGGAAGATGAAGCGAACACCATTCATCAACCGTCGGCTGCAGGCACATCTTCTGAACCGGTAAGCCAGCCTCCGGTCACTCCCGCGGCGGCAGAGCATCAGGCTAGCGCACCGGCTCAGGCACCTCAGCCAGCGGCGGCAGAGCATCAGGCCAGCGCACCGGCTCAGGCACCTCAGCCAGCGGCGGCAGAGCACCCGGCCAGCGCACCGGCTCAGAAACCTCAACCGGTCACAGCAGAGGCTGCGGCACCTGTTAATACCGCGCAGAATGCGACGCCCACCCCCACCGTAAAAGATGAAAGATAAACATGGCCGTTGAAGATACCCAACCGCTCATCAGCCACCTGATTGAGCTGCGTAAGCGTTTGCTGAACTGCATTATTGCGGTGTTTGCTATCTTTTTGTGCCTGGTTTATTTCGCCAACGACATCTATCACTTAGTGGCTTCGCCGCTGATTAGCCAGATGCCGGCCGGTGCCAGCATGATCGCCACTGACGTGGCTTCACCGTTCTTCACCCCCATAAAGCTCACCATCATTGTTTCGGTGTTCCTTGCGGTGCCGGTGATCTTGTATCAGGTGTGGGCTTTTGTGGCGCCTGCGCTGTATCGCCATGAGCGTAAGCTAGTGATGCCGCTGCTGTTCTCCAGTACGCTGCTGTTCTACGTTGGCGTGGCTTTCGCTTACTTCATCGTGTTCCCGCTGGCGTTTGGCTTCTTTGCCAAAACCGCGCCACAGGGCGTCACCATTGCTACTGATATCACCAATTATCTCGACTTCGTCATGACTCTCTTCATGGCATTTGGCGTAGCGTTTGAGGTACCGATTGCGATTGTTCTGCTGTGCTGGACCGGCATTACCTCGCCAGAGGATTTGAAAAAGAAACGCCCCTACATTCTGGTTGGCGCGTTCGTTGTTGGGATGCTGCTCACACCGCCGGATGTTTTCTCGCAAACTTTGCTCGCTATTCCGATGTACTGCCTGTTTGAAGTCGGCGTATTCTTCTCCCGTTACTATGTGGGTAAAGGGCGCAAGGCGTCAGATTCAGAGGATGAGGAACAGAATACCGAGTCCTGACAAGGCATTCCCGCACGCGAGCGGGATGAGCGTTAAGAATCTAAACCGCCCACACATTGGGCGGTTTTTATTTGGGAGAAGACATGTTTGATATCGGTGTAAACCTGACCAGCACGCAATTCGCAAAAGATCGCGATCAGGTGGTTAAACGCGCGCGCGAAGCAGGCGTCACCGGCCTGCTGATTACCGGCACCAATGCGCTGGAGAGCCAGCAGGCGCGTCAGCTCGCGGCACAGCATCCTGGCTACTGCTGGTCTACAGCCGGCGTGCATCCGCATCACGCCAGTGAATGGTCGGCGGAGACGGCGAACACGCTGCGCCGTCTGGCAGAGAGTGAGCAAGTGGTGGCCATCGGTGAATGCGGCCTCGATTTTAACCGCAATCTCTCGGCGCACGACCAGCAGGAGTATGCCTTTGATGCACAGCTGGCGCTGGCAGCAGAGTTACAACTGCCGGTGTTCCTCCACTGCCGCGAAGCACACGATCGTTTTGTTGCAGTGCTGGAGCCGTGGCTGCCGAAATTGACGGGCGCGGTGGCACACTGTTTTACCGGCACGCGTGATGAACTGGAATCGTGCCTGGCCTTGGGCTTATCGGTGGGCATTACCGGCTGGGTGTGCGATGAACGTCGTGGCCTGGAATTGCGTGAGATGCTGCCATTGATTCCAGCCGAGCGTCTGCTGCTGGAAACCGATGCGCCTTATCTGCTCCCGCGTGATATGCATCCACGGCCGCCTTCGCGTCGAAACGAGCCCTGTTTCCTGCCGCATATTGTGCAGCAGGTGGCGAACTGGCGTGGGGAAGAGGCTGAAGCGCTGGGTGCGCAGGTCAATCACAACGCACGTCAGCTGTTTAAACTGGTTTAAAGCTTACGGAACTGTTTGTTGTCGACGCTGCGCATCACTTGTTTGTTGAGCAGGTTTAGCAGTAACACCGAGCGGGTTTCGCCATCAGGCTCGGCAAAAATAGCGCGCAGCCCCTCAAAAGTCCCTTCGGTGATGATCACTTCATCACCGCTTTGTGGCGTTTCTGGATCCAGCATAATTTGCGGCACATCGGTTTGCAGCGCTTCAATCACTTCGCTGGAGACCGTTGCCGGTTGCGCGCCAAAGCGCACAAAGTGGCTGACGCCGCGCGTGCTACTGATGGTGGTGGTGTGAATCGCTTCCGGATCGAATTCGATAAACAGATAGTTGGGAAACAGCGGCTCACTCACCGTGGTGCGTTTACCGCGCACAATCTTTTCCAGAGCGATCATCGGGCTGAGGCAATTCACCTCCTGCCGCTCAAGATGCTCTTTCGCGCGCAACAGCTGTCCACGTTTGCAATAGAGTAAGTACCAGGATTCCATAACTGCTCCCAAATATTGGACGCTAAGAATAACAAACCTGCTGTCAGAGTTATAGCGCATCGGCCAGTGGAAACGCGGCTGTGAAATAAAAATCACTACGAATTTTCCGATTGGTGCGGCTTATTAACGCTTTCTTGCAAGAAAATTGACGGCTGATGACCATCTGTATCAGACTCCTTCCCCATCTTTCGCTCTCATTTGAAAAAGGACTGGCTGATGGAACTGTTCTTATTAAGTAATGGCAAAGTGGCCGAAGACGCGCCACTGTTGAGCTACGCTCACCCCCAACTGCACGCGATGATTGCGCAGCGCGGCATTACGTCGGCGGTGCTGGTACCTTATGCCATTATTCGTGGCGACCATGCGCAGCGTGCACAAGACCTGTCTGACTCATTGGGTATTCAGGTGCGCACCGTGCATGAGTTTGACTCCCCGGTGGCAGCGATTGAACAGGCGGAGTTGATCCTGGTGAGCGGCGGCAACACCTGGTTCCTCAATCAGATGCTGCATGAGCACGGACTGATCGTGGCGATTCAGCGTGCTGTGCGTGAGCGAGATGTGCCTTACGTCGGCTGGAGCGCCGGTTGCAATGTGGCTACGCCATCGATCCGTACCACCAACGATATGCCGGTGCGCAGCAGCGTGGTCTTGCCTGCATTAGGCCTGTTCCCGGTGCAGATCAATCCGCACTATCTGGATGCTCACGTCAGCGGGCATATGGGGGAAACGCGTGATGAGCGTCTGGCGGAGTTCTGCGCCGTCAATCCACATGAGTCGGTGATCGCCCTGCGAGAAGCCAGTTTCCTGCACGTCAGTGAAAACCACCTGCGTTACTACAGCGCGCGCGGCGAAGACTTTAAAGTGTTTCGTCATGGTGAGCCAATCGCCGCACATCACGATGTGCTGGCCATTCAATCGCTGGTGCCTTTCTCCTGTCAGCCAGCTTGAACCACAAACCACAACACGCCGGCGTGAATCAGACCTATAATGGCCAATTCACCCTGGCTGGAAGCTAACGCCGCATGAAATATCAGGATTTACGAGACTTCCTCGCGTTGCTGGAGCAGCGCGGCGAGTTAAAGCGCATCACTCAGGAGATCGATCCTGAGTTAGAGATGACTGAAATTGCCGATCGCACCCTGCGTGCCGGCGGTCCGGCGCTGCTGTTTGAGAACCCGAAAGGGTACGACATGCCCGTATTGTGTAACCTGTTTGGCACACCTAAGCGTGTGGCGATGGGCATGGGACAGGAAGAGGTCAGCGCGCTGCGTGAAGTGGGCAAGCTGCTGGCGTTTCTGAAAGAACCCGAGCCACCAAAAGGTTTCCGCGATCTGTTCGATAAAATGCCGCAGTTCAAACAAGTGCTGAACATGCCGACCAAGCGCCTGCGCAATGCTCCGTGTCAGGAAGAGGTCTTCAGTGGTGATGATGTCGATCTGTCGCGCATTCCGGTGATGAAGTGCTGGCCGGGCGATGCCGCGCCGTTGATTACCTGGGGCTTAACCGTCACGCGTGGTCCGCATAAAGAACGTCAGAATCTGGGTATTTATCGCCAGCAGGTGATCGGCAAAAACCGCGTGATCATGCGCTGGCTGTCGCATCGCGGCGGCGCGCTGGATTTCCAGGAGTGGTGCAAAGCCCATCCGGGCGAACGCTTCCCGGTGTCCGTGGCGCTGGGTGCCGATCCGGCCACGATTCTGGGTGCAGTGACGCCGGTACCCGATACGTTGTCGGAATATGCTTTTGCTGGCTTGCTGCGCGGTAATAAAACCGAGGTGGTGAAGTGCCAGTCTAACGATCTTGAAGTGCCAGCCAGCGCAGAGATCGTTTTAGAAGGTTACATCGAACCGGGTGACATGGCGCCAGAAGGCCCTTACGGCGACCACACAGGCTACTACAATGAAGTAGACAGCTTCCCGGTATTTACCGTGACGCACATAACGCAACGTCACAACCCGATTTATCATTCAACGTATACCGGTCGTCCGCCGGATGAACCTGCGGTATTGGGTGTGGCGCTGAATGAAGTGCTGGTGCCGATTCTGATCAAGCAGTTCCCGGAAATTGTCGATTTTTACTTGCCGCCGGAAGGCTGTTCTTATCGCCTCGCGGTGGTGACGATCAAGAAGCAATATGCCGGGCATGCCAAGCGCGTAATGTTTGGCGTCTGGTCTTTCCTGCGCCAGTTTATGTATACCAAGTTTGTGATCGTATGCGATGACGACGTCAACGCACGTGACTGGAACGATGTGATTTGGGCGATCACCACGCGTATGGATCCGGCGCGCGATACCGTGATGGTGGAGAATACGCCAATTGACTATCTCGACTTCGCCTCTCCGGTTTCCGGCCTGGGCTCGAAGATGGGACTTGATGCCACCAATAAGTGGCCGGGCGAAACCACTCGCGAATGGGGCACACCGATTGTGAAAGATCCGGCGGTGACCGCGCGTATTGACGCCATTTGGGATGAGTTAGCTATCTTTGCCGAGCCGCCGCAGCGCTAAAGGCGGCAGAAAACCATAAAAAAGGGCACGTATGACGACGTTAAACTGCAAGGTGACTTCGGTCGAAGCGATTACGGATACCGTTTACCGCGTTCGTTTGATTCCGGCGGCGGATTTTACTTTCCGCGCGGGGCAATATCTGATGGTGGTGATGGATGAGCGTGATAAGCGCCCCTTCTCACTGGCTTCAACCCCGATGGAAAAAGACATCATTGAGCTGCACATTGGCGCATCTGACCTCAATCTCTACGCGATGGCGGTGATGGATCGCATCAAAAACGATCGTCAAATCACGGTGGATATGCCGCATGGCGATGCCTGGCTGCGTGAAGACAGCGATCGCCCCATTATTCTGATCGCGGGCGGCACCGGTTTCTCCTATGCACGTTCGATTCTGCTGACGGCACTGGCGCAGCAGCCAGACCGCGATATCGCCATCTACTGGGGCGGCCGGGAATTGATGCATTTGTACGATCTGGATGAGTTGAACGCGTTGGCGGTCAAGCATCCTCATCTCAAGGTGATTCCGGTGGTAGAACAACCCGCAGAGGGTTGGGATGGACGTAGTGGCACGGTGTTGACCGCCGTGATGCAGGACTATGAAACTCTCAGCGAGCACGATATCTATATTGCGGGCCGCTTTGAGATGGCAAAGATTGCACGTGAGCGTTTTTGTGCGGAACGTGGTGCAGTTGAAGCGCAGATGTTTGGCGATGCGTTTGCCTTTATCTGAGTAAAAAAGCCCGCCCGAAAGGGCGGGAACACGTGCTTCAACGTATTAAACGCGTTCGAACACCGTCGCGATCCCCTGGCCTAAGCCAATGCACATGGTCGCGAGACCAAATTGCGCATCACGACGTTCCATCAGATTGAGCAGCGTCGTGCTGATACGCGCCCCCGAACATCCCAGCGGATGCCCCAGCGCAATCGCGCCGCCATTCAAATTCACTTTCTCATCAAGCTGATCCAGCAATCCCAAATCCTTAATGCACGGCAGTGTCTGCGCGGCAAAGGCTTCGTTAAGCTCAAATAGATCAATATCCTGCACGCTTAATCCGGCACGCTTCAGTGCCAGTTTGCTGGCTGGCACTGGACCGTAACCCATGATGGAAGGATCACAGCCGACCACCGCCATGCTGCGAATACGTGCACGCGGGGTCAGGCCGAGTTCGCGCGCGCGGCTTTCACTCATGATCAACATGGCAGCCGCGCCATCGGAGAGTGCCGATGATGTACCCGCCGTAACGGTGCCGTTGACCGGATCAAACGCGGGACGCAGCGCAGCCAACCCTTCCAGCGTGGTATCTTCGCGGATCACTTCATCCGTTTCATAGCGTTTCAATACGCCGTCGGCATCGTGGCCATAGGTCGGCACGATTTCACGTTTGAAATCGCCACGTTGGGTTGCGGCCCAGGCGCGCTGATGTGAACGCAGCGCAAAGGCATCCTGCTGCTCACGGGTGATGTGATGCATGCGCGCCAGCATTTCAGCGGTTAATCCCATCATGCCTGCGGCTTTTGCCACGGTGCGGCCCAAACCCGGATGGAAATCAACGCCGTGGCTCATGGGCACATGGCCCATATGTTCGACGCCGCCAATCAAACAGCTGTGCGCATCGCCCACCATAATGGCGCGTGCCGCATCGTGCAGCGCCTGCATTGACGAACCGCACAAGCGATTCACCGTGCTGGCTGGCACGCGGTGCGGAATTTCGGCCAGCAGTGCTGCGTTACGCGCAATGTTGAAGCCCTGTTCCAGCGTCTGCTGCACGCATCCCCAGATGATGTCATCCAGAGAGGCCGGATCAACGCCGGGGTTGCGGCTCAGCAGTTCGCGCATCAGATGCGCCGAGAGATCTTCCGCGCGTACCTGACGAAACGCGCCGCCTTTTGAGCGTCCCATTGGTGTGCGCACTGCATCAACTATGACTACCTTTTCCATATTCATTACCTCAGGCACTTTGCAGTGTCGCTTCGTCAATCGGTTGGGCTGCGGGATACCAGCTTTGCTGTTGATGCGCTTTGTGCACTAACAGTTCGGGTAACGCATACAGCGGGCCAAGGGAGAGATATCGTTTGGCCTGGTCGACCAGATTGCTGTTGCCGAGCGTGTCCATATAACGGCAGGCACCCCCTCGGAACGGAGGGAAACCGAGGCCGTACACCAGCGCCATATCGGCTTCAGCCGGTGAGGCGATAATCTTCTCTTCGAGGCAGCGCACCACTTCATTGAGCATTGGCAGCATCATGCGGTTAGCAATGTCCTCATCGCTGAACACGCGTTTCGGCTCGCAAATCGGTTCCAGCAGCGCATCAACAGCCGGATCGGTTTTCTTCTGGGCTTTGCCTTTTTTATCTTGCTCCCAGCTGTAAAAGCCCAGGCCGTTTTTCTGGCCGTAGCGTTTGGCTTCAAACAGCACATCAATCGCGTCGCGGTAATCCTTCTGCATGCGGGAAGGGAAGCCTTGCGCCATGACCTGTTGTGCGTGATGGGCGGTATCAATGCCCACCACATCCAGCAACCAGGCCGGGCCCATAGGCCAGCCGAACTGTTTCTCCATCACCTTATCGATCTGACGGAAATCAGCGCCATCGCGTAGCAGCAGGCTGAAAGCGGCAAAGTAGGGGAACAACACACGGTTCACAAAGAAACCTGGGCAGTCATTCACCACGATCGGCGTTTTGCCCATCTTGCTGGCCCAGGCCACTACTTTACTGATGGTGGCTTCTGAGGTCTGCTCGCCACGGATGACCTCAACCAGTGGCATGCGTGGTACGGGATTAAAGAAGTGCATGCCGCAGAAGTTTTCTGGGCGCTGCAGCGATTGCGCCAGCTGGCTAATCGGAATGGTCGATGTGTTGGAGGCGAGTACGGCATCATCGCGCAGATGTTGCTCGGTTTCTGCCAACACTTTGGCCTTGATTTGCGGGTTCTCGACCACGGCCTCGACCACCACATCGGCACGTTCGAAACCGGCGTAATCCAGCGTAGGTTGAATCGTCGTGAGGACGCTCGCCAGTTTGGCACCGTTAATCTTGCCGCGTTCCAGTTGCTTGTTAAGAAGGTTGCTGGCTTCCGTCATCCCCAGCGTCAGCGCCTGCGGATTAATATCTTTCATTTTCACCGGCACGCCTTTCCATGCCGACTGATAAGCAATCCCACCCCCCATAATACCTGCGCCTAACACGGCGGCCTGCTGCGGTGCACCGGCTGCGTTGCTGTGCTTTTTCGCCAGGCCTTTGACATATTGATCGTTCAGGAAGATACCGACCAGCGCGCGCGCCACATCGCTTTGTGCCAGCGGCACGAATGCAGCGGTTTCCAGTTTCAATGCATCGTCACGACGTAAACCGGATGCCGCTTCAATGGTTTTCACCGCGGTGATAGGCGCGGGATAATGCTTGCCTGCTGTTTGCATCACCATGCTTTTGGCAATGGTGAAGCTCATCGCCGCTTCAATCGGGCTTAATTTCAGTGGGGCCAGCTTAGGTGCCCGGCGCGCCTGCCAGCTGCCTTGCGCAACGGCATCCTGCAACATTGTGAGTGCTGCAGCGCGTAGCTTTTCGCTGCTCACGACCGCATCGACCAGACCGAGTTGCAGGGCGCTGGTGCCATCAACATCTTTTCCTGCGGCAATGATTTCCAGTGCGCTATCAGCGCCGAGCAAACGTGGCAAGCGCACGCTGCCGCCAAACCCCGGCATGATGCCCAGTTTGGTTTCCGGTAAGCCGATGCGTGCAGCAGGCGTCGCGACGCGGAAATCTATCGCCAGCACACACTCGCAGCCGCCGCCCAGCGCGTAGCCGTCAATCGCAGCAACAGTCGGCACCGGCAAATCTTCCAGGCGATTGAAGATGCTGTTGGCAAACGCCAGCCATTGGCTCAGCTTCTCTTCTGGCGCATCAAACAGCGACAGGAATTCGGTGATATCGGCACCGACAATGAATGCCGGTTTGGCCGAGGTGAGCAGCAGGCCACGCAACTCGGGCTGTTGCTCCAGCACGCTGAGTGCATCGCCCAATGAGGCAACTGTTTTGGTGTCGAGTTTGTTCACTGAACCGGGGGCATCGAAAATCAGCTCGGCAATGCCGTCATCAAGCCAGTGAACTGAAAGGGTATCGCCTTGGTAGAGCATGTCCGTCTCCTGAAACCGCGAAAGGTGATCTGGTCATACCAGATGAGTTGGAGTGTGGGCGGCATGTTAATTTTTTGCAAACGAGTCTTTGCTTATTTGATACGCCGATCACAGCGAGTGCAGCACGGCAACAGACTTGAGGCTGTGCTACACTGCGGCCAATTTCGCGATATCGGAGACAAGTCCATGGATTCACTGAAAACCCTGTATCACGCGCATATCAATACGCTGCAACAGCGAGCGCAACAGGTGCTGGCACGCTTTAAACTTGATGCGATGTTGATTCACTCTGGCGAGCTGTTAACCGTTTTTCTCGACGATCACGACTACCCGTTTAAGGTGAATCCGCAATTCAAGGCTTGGGTTCCTGTCACACAAGTGCCTAACTGCTGGTTATGGATCGATGGCGTTAACAAGCCAAAATTGTGGTTCTACTCACCTGTGGATTACTGGCATAACGTCGAGCCATTGCCCAACAGCTTCTGGACTCAGGATGTTGAGGTGGTGGGCCTGAAAGATGCCGATGAGATTGGGCAACTGCTGCCGGCTCAGCGCGACAATGTGGCTTATATCGGACCTGTGCCCTCCCGCGCCACACAACTCGGCATCAATAGCGATCGCGTGAATCCAAAAGGCGTGATCGACTTCCTTCATTACCATCGCAGCATCAAAACGGATTACGAACTGGCCTGTATGCGCGAAGCGCAGAAGCTGGCGGTTGCAGGACATCGTGCGGCGAAAGAAGCCTTCTTCTCAGGTATGAGTGAGTTCGATATCAACCAGGCGTATCTGACGGCAACTGGCCATCGTGATACGGATGTGCCCTACGGCAATATTATCGCGCTTAACGAACATGCTGCGGTGCTGCACTACACCAGGCTCGACCATCAGCCACCGGCGAAGCGCCACAGTTTCCTGATTGATGCGGGTGCGGAATACCTTGGTTACGCCGCCGACCTGACGCGCAGCTATGCAGCCCAAAGCAAATCGCGTTATGCCGAAATGGTAGAGGCGATGAATAAAGAAGAGCTGGCGCTGATTGCAACGTTGAAAGCGGGCGTGCGTTACACCGATTACCATTTGCAAATGCATCAGCGTATTGCCCGTCTATTGTTGAAGTTCGATTTGGTGAAAGGTCTGACCGAAGAGACGCTGGTGGCGGAAGACCTGACGGGTCCGTTTATGCCGCACGGTTTGGGCCATCCGCTGGGCTTACAGGTGCATGACGTCGCAGGCTTTATGCAGGATGACAATGGCACGCACCTGGCGGCACCATCACAGTATCCTTATCTGCGTTGTACCCGCGTACTGGAGCCGGGCATGGTGCTGACCATCGAGCCTGGTTTCTACATTATCGATTCACTACTGGCAAAACTGCGTGGTGGTAAATACAGTCAGTACTTTGACTGGCAGGCGATCGACGCATTGAAACCGTACGGTGGTATTCGTATCGAAGATAATGTGGTGATCCATGCCAATCGCGTTGAAAACATGACGCGCGATCTGCATCTGGCCTGATGGATGCGTACGATATTCCCGCTGAGGCTGTGAGCCTCAGCGAGGAAACCATCAAGAAAAGCCGCTTTATGACTTATCTGGCGCATACCGTTGGCGTTGAGGCGGCGCGTGCGTTTGTCCAGCAGGTGAAGTTGGAACATCCTGCGGCGCGCCATCACTGCTGGGCGTGGGTTGCCGGTGCGCCGGATGATTCGCAGCAGCTGGGTTTCTCCGATGATGGTGAGCCTTCTGGTACGGCGGGAAAACCGATGCTGGCACAGCTAATGGGTAGCGGCGTCGGTGAAATCACCGCAGTGGTAGTGCGCTATTATGGCGGCATCATGCTGGGTACCGGTGGATTAGTAAAAGCTTATGGCGGCGGCGTGCAGCAGGGGCTGAAGCAACTGATGCGTGCGCGTAAAGTGCCGATGCAATCTTTTACCTTACAATGTGATTATGCCCAGTTGAGTGATATCGAGCGTCTGTTGCAACGCTTTGACGGCATCATTGAAGAGAGCCATTATCAGGATCGTATCGCGCTACGTCTGGCGTTGCCGCATCCGCAAGTTGATGGCTTTCGGCAAAACCTTTCTGATTACAGCCGGGGCGCGCTGACGCTCATCCCGCTGGACAACTAAAAGCATCTGTTTAAAGGAACGGCTGAATGCATTTTCGCGCCATTACCCGCATCGTGGGACTGTTGGTAATTTTATTCTCGGTGACGATGATCCTACCGGGGCTGGTGGCCTTAATTTATCGCGATGGCGCCGGACGCGCGTTTAGCCAGACCTTTATGATGGCGATTGTGATTGGTTCGCTGCTGTGGTGGCCTAATCGCAAAAAGAAAACCGAACTTAAACCGCGCGAAGGGTTTCTGATCGTCGTGCTGTTCTGGACGGTGCTGGGTAGTGTGGGTGCGATGCCTTTCATTTTTGCCGAACAGCCGCACCTTTCGGTTACCGATGCTTTCTTCGAATCCTTCTCTGGGCTGACCACCACGGGCGCCACTACGTTGGTGGGCCTTGATACCTTACCGAAAGCGATTTTGTTCTATCGTCAGATGCTGCAATGGCTGGGCGGTATGGGGATCATTGTACTGGCGGTGGCCATCTTGCCGATTCTGGGCGTGGGTGGCATGCAGCTTTATCGTGCTGAGATGCCGGGGCCGTTAAAAGATAACAAGATGCGCCCGCGTATTGCGGAAACGGCTAAAACGCTGTGGCTAATCTATGTCTTACTTACCGTGGCCTGTGCGGTGGCGCTGTGGCTGGCGGGCATGCCGGTGTTTGATGCCATCGGTCACAGCTTCTCGACCATCGCGATTGGTGGCTTTTCTACACATGATGCGAGTATCGGCTACTTCAACAGTCCTACCATCAATACCATCGTGGCGGTGTTCCTGCTGATCTCGGGCTGTAACTATGGCTTGCACTTCTCTTTATTGAGCGGCCGCAGCCTCAAAGTTTACTGGCGCGATCCCGAATTTCGCATGTTTATTGGCGTACAGCTGACGTTAGTGCTGATCTGTACGGTAGTGCTGTGGTTCCACAACGTCTATGCCAGCGGTTGGCAAACATTGAACCAGGCCTTTTTCCAGGTGGTGTCGATGGCAACGACTGCTGGCTTTACCACCGATAGTATTGCGCGCTGGCCATTATTCCTGCCTGTACTGTTGCTCTGTTCGGCTTTTATCGGCGGTATGGCGGGATCGACTGGCGGTGGCTTGAAGGTGATTCGTATTCTGCTGCTGTTTAAGCAGGGGTCGCGTGAGCTTAAGCGTTTGGTGCATCCGAACGCGGTCTACACCATCAAGTTGGGTAATCGCGCACTGCCGGAGCGTATCCTTGAAGCGGTATGGGGATTCTTCTCTGCTTATGCGCTGGTGTTCTTACTCAGCATGCTGGCGATTATCGCGACGGGCGTCGATGACTTCTCCGCTTTCGCTGCGGTTGCCGCAACGCTGAATAACCTCGGCCCAGGCTTAGGTGTTGTAGCGGATAACTTTACGTCTATGAATGACGTCGCTAAGTGGATTTTGATTTTAACCATGCTTTTTGGACGCCTTGAGGTGTTCACACTGCTGGTCCTGTTCACCCCGACCTTCTGGCGTGAATAAGAGAAACAGGATTATCTAATGAAAGCATTGATTCTATATTCCAGCCGTGATGGGCAAACCCGTGAGATCGCAGCGCGTATTGCACAGACGCTAGCGCCGCAGCAGCTGTGTGACGTGATTGATTTACTGGAAGTACAGCAGGTTGAGTGGTCGCAGTATGATCGCGTGCTGATTGGCGCTTCAATCCGTTACGGACATTTCCATCCGGCATTAATGAAGTTTGTTACTCAGCATAAGGCTGAGTTGCATCAGCGCGTTAGTGGCTTCTTCAGCGTCAATCTTACGGCGCGTAAAGCGGATAAGTGCACGCCAGCAACCAACGCCTATACGCATAAGTTCCTGGAGCAGTCACCCTGGCAGCCAGATTGCTGTGCGGTGTTTGCCGGCGCGTTGCGTTATCCCCGCTATCGCTGGTTTGACCGTGCCATGATTCAACTAATTATGCGTATGACGGGCGGTGAGACCGATACCTCTAAAGAAGTTGAATACACCGATTGGAATAAAGTCGCGGTTTTTGCCCAGGATTTTGTGCAGTTACCAGGCAAATCGTTGTGAAATAAAGCGTTGTGGCTAAATTTAGGTCGAACGATCATTTTTTTGCAATAAACCCTTGTCAGCTCCGAATAACTCCCTATAATGCGCCACCACTGAGACGGCAAAGCGGCAACGCAGACGGCTCAGCAGGGAGTGAAGAAATTCATCCCGCCGGAGAAAAACGCTGAAAAAAAGTGTTTGACTCTGAAGGAGGAAAGCGTAATATACGCCACCTCGCAACAGCAGCTTAAGGCGCTGATTGCACCGCTCTTTAACAATTTATCAGAC
>NZ_CAJCKS010000013.1:0-51347 GCF_903970985.1 Pantoea sp. ME81
AGTCGCGGATGCCTGCAGGCGAAACAGTCATCGCTCCACATTTATCTGAGCGAAGCGTTAACTATGATGCGTGCTGACTAATGCCGTACCGTTATTCTCCGGTATCGGCAACCACGCGCGAATGCGCAATCCGCCATGCTCGCTCTCACCGATCTCCAGCGAGCCTTCATGCGCGTCGATAATACGCTGCACAATCGCCAACCCTAAGCCGGTGCCGCTGGTGCTGCGTGCGCTATCGCCACGTACAAAAGGCTGGAACAGATGCTGAAGCTGATCGGGCTTAATACCCGGACCATCATCTTCCACCTGGAACCAGGCGCGATTCAGTTCCTGACCGCTGCTGACTTTGATCCAGCCGTTACCATAACGCGCGGCATTCACCACCAGATTCGCCACGGCACGCTTAATTGACAGCGGGTTGATATCCAGCATCAACTCTTCCGGCATCACCGCATTCTCGATCTCACGCTCATAGCCGCTTTCCGCCGCCACCACTTCGCCTAACACGCTGTTGAGATCGGCGCGTTCGGTCTGCATCTCCTGCCCTGTACGCAGATAGTCGATGAACTGCTCGATGATGGCGTTGCACTCTTCGATATCTTTATTGATCGACTCGGCCAGATAGCCATCCTGTTCACTCATCATCTCGGTGGCGAGACGAATGCGTGTTAAAGGGGTGCGCAAATCATGACTGACACCCGCCATCAGCAGCGTACGGTCATCGGCAAGCTGTTTGACGCCCGCCGCCATCTGGTTAAAGGCTCGCGTTACGGAACGCACTTCCGATGCGCCATACTCACGCAGCGGAGGAGGAATGATGCCTTTACCGACCTGAAGCGCTGCATGCTCCAGGTCGACCAGGGGTCGGTTCTGAATGCGGATAAACAGCCAGGCACCGCCGATCGCCAGCAACATAATCGCCAGGGTGTAGCGGAACAGTGGCGAGAAATCGCCCTGATGGATTTCAGTCAACGGCACACGCACCCAGATGTCTGGCGACAACCAGGTTTTCAGCCAGACCACGGGGGAATTCTTGTTAACCTCGACACGGACATCGGTCGGGCCACCCAGCTGTTGCGCCATCTGCTCGCTAAGGAATTCGTAATGCTGTGCCCAGCGCAGGCCACTCTCTTCTGCCGCTGCGTTGGTGTACAACGAAATACCCAGTTCACGATAAATTTCACGCCGGAAGGCAGGTGGCACTTCCAGTTGCGTGCCATCTTCCAGCTGCAGTCGATCGGTCATCAACATACGCACTTCGTAAGCGAGGACTTTATTGAACTGCTGCAAACTTGGAAGAATGGCGAAATTCAACACCACCAGATAGGTCGTTACCAGGCTGACGAACAGCAAGGTAACGATCAATAACAGGGTGCGGGCAAACGAACTGCGAGGAGAGAAGCGCAATCGCCTCATGCTTTACTGCCGTCCGGAACGAAGACGTAGCCAAGACCCCAAACGGTCTGGATGTAGCGAGGATGCGCCGGATCTTCTTCTACCATGCGGCGCAGACGGGAAATCTGCACGTCGATAGAACGTTCCATTGCACTGTATTCACGACCACGCGCCAGGTTCATCAGCTTATCGCGTGATAACGGTTCGCGCGGATGGCTCACCAGTGCTTTCAGCACTGCAAACTCACCGCTGGTCAGCGGCATTGGCTCATCTTCACGGAACATTTCACGCGTGCCGAGGTTCAGTTTGAACTTACCGAAGGCGATAACCGCTTCTTCCTGTGAAGGCGCACCTGGCAATTCATTGGCCTGACGGCGCAGCACGGCACGAATACGGGCCAGCAGTTCACGTGGGTTAAACGGCTTCGGAATGTAATCATCAGCGCCGATTTCCAGCCCAACGATACGATCCACTTCTTCGCCTTTTGCCGTCACCATAATGATCGGCATCGGGTTGCTCTGGCTGCGCAAACGGCGGCAAATGGACAAGCCATCTTCGCCTGGCAACATCAGATCCAGCACCATTAAATGGAATGATTCACGAGTTAGCAGACGATCCATCTGCTCGGCGTTGGCGACACTGCGCACCTGAAAGCCCTGCTCGGTGAGATAGCGTTCGAGCAGTGCGCGCAAACGCATATCATCATCGACGACCAGAATTTTGTAGTTCTCTTGCATTGTTCAACTCCCAAAGGCGCCATTGCCTGAGTCAATATTGTGTAAAAAAGATGCCTGCATGTGACAGTTATTAATGGTTTATATTCTAGCCGAAATTGTTACAAAGCATATTAAACAGCAGCTTATATTTAATTTAAGCCCTGAAATGCGCGTTGTCTCCCGCTTTTTATCGGGGCTTTCCAGCCGCTTAGCGCTAATCCGAAAATTTACGCGGTTTTCTTTTCGAAAATGGATCACCGGGCCAAAGACCGCTCGTTATCACAGCATTTGGGGCCATTTGGCTTAAGTCGGCAGGCCAGAATCGTTCGATGGGCGACCATTCTCAGCATAATATCTGGCTCTTTTCGTTTTCAGTGCCCATCTGCTCTCGGAACAATACGCATCTCGCGCCAGATAAGGCCAGTGTTAAATAAAGTCTGATTAATCAGACACTAATCAGCACTTTCTTCCCGCACAACGATCTCAGAAACTGCAAGGGTTCCTGCTGATATTGCGCATCTTTGGAGAGAAAAAAATGAAAAAAACTGCGGTCTTGCTGAGTGTACTGGTGCTGGTCAGCCTTTCTCAGGCTCATGCGGCCACCAGCGCGGGTGAAGCGGCGGGAGCCGAGGCCTCCACTACCGCCAAAGGCAATTCAGACGCGATTGGTGTGGGTGCCGTGGGTGCACTGTTAGGGGTGGCACTGGCAACCATGGGCGGCGGTGACAAAGGCACCAGCAGCACATCGACCACCACCGCGACCACGCCAGGCAAATAATCCAAATCTTTCAGGCGCGGCAATGCTGCGGCGCTTTCCCTTTTACGCCAGCCCATTTCGCCACCGGAGAATAAGTTGCACCCAAGGCTTTTTTACCCAAGCCATTATTCTCCGCCTCTTTTTTACTCTGGGTTCTTCACATACTCGATGCAGTTAACAAACCAGACTTTCTGTCCTTCCGGCGTATTCACCACGACTTCGTCATCCACCTCTTTCTTGATCAGCGCACGGGCCATCGGTGAATCAATGGAGATGTAATCCTTAACCGCATCGCCATAGATTTCATCCGGCCCCACAATGCGGAATCGCTTTGCATCACCCTGTTCATTTTCCACCTCAACCCAGGCACCAAAGAACACCTTTCCTTCCTGTTGCGGCGCATAATCGACAATTTTCAGATCGGCGAGGCATTTGCGCAGATAGCGCACACGGCGGTCTATCTGCCGTAACAGGCGCTTGTTGTAGGTGTAATCGGCGTTTTCTGAACGATCACCAAGGCTAGCCGCCCAGGAGACAATTTTTGTGATTTCCGGACGCTTCTCGTTCCACAAATGGTCGTGTTCGGCACGTAATTTGTTATAGCCTTCGCGGGTAATCAGTTGGGTTTTCATGACGTCTACTCGTGATAACAAGGTATCGTTACTGCAAAGAGGCCAACAATAAGCGACTGCTTTGCTCTCAGCAAGGTGTGCACAGCGATGTGCGCGCTGCATTCAGAAAAAGACGGATTCACCTGTCCCCGGCTGGCAATTTGCCGCCCCAATCCGTATAACTGTCCCCTGTTTTCCAACCCTGTGTAAGCATTGTTAATGATGATGAAAGATTCACTGAGCCAGATTATCGCAAGTGAGCTGAAGGCTCGCGCCGACCAGGTTGACGCCGCTGTAAGCTTGCTGGATGAAGGGAACACCGTGCCGTTTATCGCACGTTATCGTAAGGAAGTGACCGGTGGGCTGGATGATACCCAGTTGCGTCAGCTGGAGAGCCGCCTTGGCTATCTGCGTGAGCTGGAAGATCGCCGCCAGTCAATTCTGAAATCCATCGACGAGCAGGGCAAACTCACCCCAGAACTCGCCACGGCCATCAATGGCACGCTGAACAAAACTGAACTGGAAGATCTGTATCTGCCTTATAAGCAGAAACGTCGCACGCGTGGGCAGATCGCCATCGAAGCGGGCCTGGAGCCACTGGCTGAAACGCTATGGAGCGATCCTTCTCAGGAACCCGAGTCATTGGCTGCAAGCTATGTGAATGCGGATAAAGGCGTCGCCGATGTGCGCGCAGCGCTGGATGGCGCACGTTATATCCTGATGGAACGTTTTGCCGAAGACGCCACGCTGCTGGCAAAAGTGCGTGATTATCTGTGGAAAAACGCGCATCTGGTCGCTCGTGTGGTGGAAGGTAAAGAGGAAGAAGGCGCGAAATTCCGCGACTACTTCGATCACCACGAACCTCTCAGTACCGTTCCTTCTCACCGTGCGCTAGCGATGTTCCGTGGTCGCAATGAAGGCGTGCTGCAACTCTCTCTGAACGCCGATCCACAATTCGAAGAAGCGCCGCGCGAAAGCCACGGTGAAACGCTGATCGCCGATCACCTGCAACTGCGTCTGAACAATGCTCCGGCAGACAGCTGGCGTAAAGCGGTGGTGAGCTGGACCTGGCGCATCAAAGTGCTGCTGCATCTCGAAACCGAACTGATGGGCACCATTCGCGAACGCGCAGAAGATGAAGCGATTAACGTATTCGCCCGCAACCTGCACGATTTGTTGATGGCGGCTCCGGCAGGCATGCGCGCCACCATGGGCCTCGATCCGGGCCTGCGTACCGGCGTGAAAGTCGCCGTGGTGGATGCCACCGGCAAACTGGTGGCACATGACACCATCTATCCGCACACCGGGCAGGTGGCGAAAGCCGCATCGGTTGTGGCAGCACTGTGCATCCAACACCAGGTGGAGTTGGTGGCGATTGGTAACGGTACCGCTTCACGTGAAACCGAGCGTTTCTTCCTCGACGTGCAGAAGCAGTTCTCGCAGATCAACGCGCAGAAAGTGATTGTCAGTGAGGCTGGTGCATCGGTCTACTCCGCATCGGAACTGGCCGCGCTGGAATTCCCGGATCTGGATGTTTCCATTCGCGGCGCCGTCTCCATTGCGCGTCGCTTACAGGATCCGCTGGCCGAGCTGGTGAAAATCGATCCGAAATCCATCGGTGTCGGCCAGTATCAGCATGATGTGAGCCAAAGCCAACTGGCGAAGAAGCTGGATGCGGTGGTGGAAGACTGCGTAAACGCCGTCGGCGTGGATCTGAATACCGCTTCAGTCGCCTTGCTGACGCGCGTGGCAGGCTTAACCCGCATGATGGCGCAGAACATTGTCACCTGGCGTGATGAGAACGGCCGCTTCCAGAATCGCCAGCAGTTGCTGAAAGTCAGCCGTCTTGGGCCAAAAGCTTACGAGCAGTGCGCCGGCTTCCTGCGCATCAATCACGGCGATAACCCGCTGGATGCCTCCACCGTGCACCCGGAAGCTTACCCGCTGGTCGAACGTATTCTGGCCGCGACTGAACAGGCGCTAAGCGAGCTGATGGGCAATCCGGGTGGGTTGCGTGATCTCAACGCGCGCGACTTCACCGACGAGCGTTTTGGTCTGCCAACCGTCACCGACATCATGAAAGAGCTGGAAAAACCGGGGCGCGATCCGCGTCCGGAGTTCAAAACCGCACAGTTTGCCGAAGGCGTGGAAACGCTGAACGACCTGCTGCCGGGCATGATTCTGGAAGGCGCGGTCACCAACGTCACCAACTTTGGTGCTTTCGTGGATATCGGCGTGCATCAGGATGGTCTGGTGCACATCTCTTCACTGTCAGAAAAGTTCGTCGAAGATCCCCATCAGGTGGTGAAAGCGGGCGATATCGTCAAAGTGAAGGTGATGGAAGTGGATATGCAGCGTAAGCGCATCGCCCTCACCATGCGTCTTGACGAACAGCCCGGCGAGAGCAATGCGCGCGGCGGCAATAATCGCAATAGCGGCAAAGAGAATGCACGTCCCGCCGCTAACAGCAAAGGACGCGGTAAACCTGCCAATGCACCTGCAGGCAATAGCGCGATGGGTGATGCGCTGGCAGCAGCATTTGGCAAAAAACGCTAACGCCCAGCCCTGAATAACGCGCGGAGACAGCTTCGCTCCGCGCGTACACATTTGATAAATCCCCTCATCCGTCTACGCTGAAAAAATCCGTGTGAAAAAATGACCTTCCGCGTGGCCCGACGATCTGATGGACATAATCAACGCCCTACTTGATGAGATTTACGCAGGCCGCTTCCCCGTCGCCGCACGTGAGCGTCTGCTTTCCCACATTCGTGCAGCGCGAGATACCGCTAAACTGCCACGTAAAGCCCACTGGGATGAAAAGGATGTGGTGCTGATTAGCTATGCGGATCAGTTCCGTGAATCCGATCAGCCCACGCTCGCCAGCTTCTCGCGCTTCTATCAGCAGCATCTGCAATCCACTTTCAGCCTGGTGCATCTGCTGCCGTTCTTTCCCTACTCCTCCGACGATGGCTTCTCCGTGATTGATTATCACCAGGTGAATCCTCTCTGTGGCGAGTGGCAGCATATCGCAGCGCTGCACAGTGAAACCCGGCTGATGTTCGATTTTGTCTGCAACCATATGTCGGCGCACAGCCAATGGTTTCGCCACTTTCTGGCGCAGGATCCCGGCTGGGACGACTTCTTTATTAGCATGCCGCCGGCCACCGATCTCAGCGCCGTGACGCGTCCCCGCACCTCGCCGTTGCTCACGCCCTTTGAGATGGCTGATGGTGAGACACGCTTTATCTGGACCACCTTCAGCGCCGATCAAATCGACCTTAACTTTGCCACTCCTGAAGTGCTGATTCGCATGGTCGACGTATTGCTGGATTACCTGAACAAAGGCGCCGATTACGTTCGCCTTGATGCAGTGGGATATATGTGGAAGACGCCGGGTACAAATTGTATTCACCTGCCCAAGACCCACCAGCTGGTGAAGCTGTTTCGCGCCATCGCTAACGAAGTCGCACCGGGCACGGTGATCGTCACGGAAACCAATGTGCCGCACAAGGACAACATCAGCTATTTTGGTAACGGGCACGACGAAGCGCAGATGGTGTATCAGTTTTCACTCCCGCCGCTGGTGCTCCATGCCATTCATTCAGGGTCCGCACGCGCGCTGCGTCAATGGGCCAGCACGCTGGGCACCGGTAACGGCACTACCACGTTCTTCAACTTCCTTGCCTCGCACGATGGCATTGGCCTCAATCCTGCGCGCGGTATTTTGTCTGAAGTGGAGATCGTAGCACTGGTGCGAGATTTGGCGCTGGAAGGGGCGCTGGTGTCTTATAAAAACAATCCCGATGGCACCACCAGCCCTTACGAAATTAACGTCACCTATTTCGATGCTCTCAACCAGCAGAATGATGACGATGACACGCGTCTGCGCCGATTCCTGCTGGCACACGCCATTCTGCTCGCCTTTCCGGGCGTGCCGGCGATCTATATCCAAAGCATTCTGGGATCGCGCAACGACAATGAAGGCGTGCGCGCGGCAGGACACAACCGCGCCATCAATCGCCAGAAATACAGTTTGCGTGAAATGGAACAGTGGATCAGTGGCGATGACCCGTTGCGTCAGCAGGTGTATGAACGACTCAGCGCATTGATCCAGCTGCGCACCCGCCAGAGTGCGTTCCACCCGGATAATGCGATGACGCTGCTGGAGAGTGAAAATACCGTGCTGATGTTGCGACGACATGCGCCAGGCAGTGATGACGGGCTCTTGTGCGTGTTTAATCTCAGCAGCCGGGAAGTCACCACGCATCTGCCACAGACGCGACATTTTCAGGATGTGATCAGCGGCGAGAAGATCGACGGCAGCCAGCCGATGACACTGGCTGCGTGGCAATTTATGTGGCTGCGTGGATAAACTGCTGCACTTGCTGACAAAACGCATCAGGATGAGAGATAAAGGGAGCGTGGGCGGCCTTCTCCATCACAACCGATGGCGACGCCGGCCAGCGCGCATCGAGCTCCGCCGCAATGCGACGCGGCACCAGGCCGTCGAGTGATCCATAGATACGCATAAACGGCAGCGCAAGATTATCCAGCGCCGTACGCAGATCGTCCTGTCGCAAAATCTCCAACCCACCCTCCAGCACCGCGACCGAAGGCATTGGCTGCGATAGCACCACATCTTTGAGCTGACGTGCATCCTGGCGCGCATTTTCCGTACCCATGGTTTGCAAGGCCAGGAAACGTTCTACGGTGCGCTGGAAATCATTGCTCAGCTGTTGCTGGAAGCTCTCCAGCGTCTCAGGCTTGATGCCCGGCCAATCCTCGTGCGCGGTAAAACAGGGCGACGACGCCACGCTAATCAGCGCGGTGACACGTTCAGGCTGCGTCAGTGCAATCTGGCTGGCAACCAGTCCCCCCAGCGACCAACCGAGCAACACTGCACGCTCAGGAAGTTGTGGAAGCAGTTGTTGAGCCATGTCGGCTAAGGTCAGTGCACCAAATCCCTGGCTGCGGCCAAAGCCAGGCAGATCCACCAGGTGCAGACGAAAATGCGGGCTGAGTCGTGGAACAATGTTCTGCCACACTTCGGCATTCAATCCCCAGCCGTGCAGCAGCACAAGATCGCGATCGCCTGTGCCTGTGGTGTGCCAGTAAAGCGAACTCATCGGTTACACTCCCGAAAAGTGAAAAGAGGCCGCTATGCTATCAATCCCTGCCCTGTGTTGGCTATGCCGCCTGCCATTACAGATTGCCAGACACGGGCTATGCAGCCGCTGTGTGCAACAAATCCCGGCGCTGCCCGCGATCTGCCCCTGCTGTGCGCTGCCGGCCAGCGGCACCCGATGGTGCGGCCGCTGTCTGCGTCGTCCACCGCCGTGGCACAGCCTGACTTGCGTGAGTGATTACCTGCCGCCGCTGAGTGATTGGGTCATCCAGCTGAAATTTTCTCGGGCAACCGCACTCAGAGTGATGCTGGCACGACTCCTTTTGTTAAAATTGTTAAACAGTCGCCGCGATAACCTTACGCCGCGCATCGATTTGGTGTTGAGTGTGCCGTTACATCGGCGTCGTGCCTGGCAGCGTGGCTATAATCAGGCTGAGCTGCTGGCAAAACCGCTGGCACACTGGCTAGGTTGTGAATATCGTGCGGGGGTGCGCCGCAGACGGCGGGGGTTGGTCCAGCATGCGTTGCGCGCTTCGGCACGGAAAAAGAATCTGCGCGGGGCCTTTTCCCTTGAAATGCCGGTGCGCGGACGCCATATCCTGCTCATCGACGATGTAGTTACCACCGGAAGCACGGTGGCAGAAATCAGCCGCATTTTGCTGGCGCAAGGCGCGGCCAGCGTGCATATTGGCTGCCTGTGTCGTACCTTGTAGAGCGTCGGCGTTGGGCGTATTATAACCAAGTAATTTAGTCAACTATTGAGCAATCGCCATGATCGTTATTACTGATGCTGCGCAAGAGCACTTCTCAAAATTGCTGTCAAAACAAGAAGATGGCACACAAATTCGCGTATTCGTCATTAATCCGGGTACGCCAACCGCGGAATGCGGTGTTTCTTACTGCCCACCCGATGCAGTAGAAGCCACTGATACTGAAATGAAGTTCGAAAAGCTGTCAGCCTATGTTGATGAGCTGAGCGCGCCTTATCTGGAAGATGCTGAGATCGATTTTGTCACCGATAACCTCGGTTCCCAGCTGACGCTGAAAGCGCCAAACGCCAAGATGCGTAAAGTGTCTGATGATGCGCCAATGGTTGAGCGCGTGGAGTATCTGCTGCAAGCGCAGATCAACCCACAGCTGGCGGGTCACGGTGGTCGTGTATCCCTGATGGAAATCACCGATGACGGTTACGCGATTCTGCAGTTTGGCGGCGGCTGTAACGGCTGTTCAATGATCGACGTCACGCTGAAAGATGGCATCGAGAAAGAGTTGCTGGCGGCCTTCCCTGAGCTGAAAGGTGTGCGTGACCTCACTGAACACCAGCGCGGCGAGCACTCTTACTATTGATTTTCTTGCGGCAGCGCACCCGCGCTGCCGCAGATTTCTACCTCGCTTTGCGTCCGTCATTCACCGCTTTCAGAACTTGCTTCACGGCTTTGTCGGCAAACATCTCTTCCAGCGTGACATATAACTTGCGCCGCCAGTTGGGATACTCATCCACTGTGCCAGGCACGTTGACCGGCATCGTCATGCCGAGCCAATCTTCCGGCTGCAATCCCAGTAATGCGCTTTCCGTAAGGGCCAGGTAACGGTGCATCGCCACATTGATCGCCGGCGTCAGCGGTTGTTTCAACGCAGGTTGACGACTGCGAGCAGGCATGGCCCCCGCCTGCTGTAAGGCGTCCAGCAAAGCCTGCTTTTGTGCTGTGCGCTGTTGTTGCAGGGAGTGCAGCACGCTATCGCGATACATGCCGAGCTTTTCACCCAATGCCAAATCTTCCGACTGCCAGAATCCGCTCAATGTGGGTAAATCATGAGTACTGGCACTGGCAATCGACTGTCGAGGATAAGCCGAAGGCTGGCGGTAGCGGCCATCGCGCTCCTGTTCGAAGAACAGCACTTTCCACGAGAAAATGCCGTGGCTGCGCATCATGCGAACGATGATCGGCGGCACAATGCCCAAATCCTCGCCGATCACCATGCAGCGATGGCGCTGACTTTCCAGCGCCAGAATCGCCATCAAATCGTCCACCGGATATGACACATAGGCGCCTTTGTCTGCTGTCTCGCCATACGGAATCCACCACAGCCGCAATAACGCCATCACGTGATCGATACGCAACGCGCCACAATCACGCATATTGGCGCGCAATAAATCGATAAAAGGCTGATAGCCGCGCGCGCGCATCTCATGCGGATCAAGCGGCGGCAACGCCCAGTTTTGCCCCAATGGCCCCAGGCGATCCGGCGGTGCCCCCACCGAAGCCCCCAGCTTATACAACTGCGGGTCCTGCCAGGTTTCTGCGCTGTGCTGCGCCACACCGACCGCCAAATCCCGGTACAATCCCACCGTCATGCCGAGCTGCTGGCTACGCTGCCAGCAGGCGGCAAATTGCTGCTGCGCCAGCCACTGCAACCAACACCAGAATTGAATCTCGTCCTCATGTGCAGCACACCACTGCTGCACCTCGGGCTGATGGGCATTGCGCCAGGTTTCCGGCCATGACGCCCAACCCCACTCCTTCTCCTGCTGAGCGCTGCGTTCTGCCAGAATGCCGTCAAACGCCGCCTGATAGCGCAGATGATCGCCGCCCTCGGCGACAAATTGCAGGAATTCCTGCTCAGGCTGATAATGCTGCCAGGACAGGCGTAGCGCGGTGATTTTCAACTCAGCCACCGCTCGATAATCGACATAGTCAGTGGCGCGCGCGGCTTGCACAGCCTTGCGCGTTTTGGCGAGTTTCCACCAGCGCTGTGCTTCAGCGCTTTGAGCGAATGCCGCCACCTGATTAACGTCGATATACAGCATATTCAGCCAGCGACGCGAGGTGGGGCTATAAGGGCTGGCGTGGTCAGGCTGCGCAGGATAAAGCGCATGTAGCGGGTTGAGGCCAACAAAATCGCCTCCGTGAGCGGCGATCTGCTCCAGCATTTGCGCAAGATCGCCAAAATCACCGATCCCCCAATTACTCTCGGATCGCAGCGTATAAAGCTGTACCAGCGCTCCCCAGCGTTTTTCGCCTTGTGCTAGCGGTTCGGATAAATAGCAGCGACGCGGCGCGATGATGATGCGCGAGTGCCACTGCTGACGCCCTTGCCGTAGGGTCAAACGGTGATAACCCTGCGGCAGACGCGGCGGCAACGCGAAGGCTTCCCCCGCCTGTAGCGTGCCGCTGTAAGTTTTGCCGTGTTCGGTTTCAAACTGCCAGCTAAACTCGCCTTTGCCCTGCGGGCAACACTGACGCGGACGGCGCGGAGTGAAAACCAGCACCGGTGGCAGTGGTGGCGTTTTACCTTCCGGCGTATTCATCACCGCCAGCAGTGCACGTTTGGTGTCGTCGCTAATGCGCACCCGCTCACCGTTCGCATTGGTAAAATCTACCGCAATACCCGCTTCCTGCGCGGCCTGATCCAGTTTGCTGAACGTCATCACGTCTCCTTGGGTGCAGTGCGCATCAATACGTATCCGACGAAAACCTTATCGAAACCATGTCGAGCGGCCATCAATAGCGAGCTGGAAATCAGCGTGCGGCCTGCCAGATACGCTGCTGGTAATCGCGAATCGAACGATCGGAACTGAATCGCCCGGTGCGCGCGGTGTTGAGAATCGCCGCTTTAGTCCAGGCTTCCGGGTTCTTCCACAAGGCTTCAACCTGTTGCTGCGCGTCGAGATAAGCGTTGAAATCGGCCAGCACCAGCCAGGGATCGCCACCTTTGGTCAGGCTGGTGAGCAGCATATCGAATGCCTGCTTATCACCTTCGCTGAACTTGCCCTTCTCCAGATCTTTCAACAATCCATCCAGATACTTATTTTGCTTGCGCAGTTTTTTCGGGCTGTAACCGTTGGCTTTGAGCGCCTTAACCTCATCCACGGTATTGCCGAAGATAAAGATGTTCTTCTCGCCCACCGCTTCGGCGATTTCGACGTTCGCGCCATCCAGCGTGCCGATGGTCAGCGCACCGTTCAGCGCCAGCTTCATATTGCCGGTGCCGGACGCTTCATAACCGGCAGTCGAGATTTGCTCCGAGAGATCGGCTGCCGGAATCATCAACTCGGCGGCGGTAATGCGATAGTCAGGGATAAACACGACTTTTAACCGATCGCCGACTTTCGGGTCGTTATTGATCACCTCGGCCACTTTGTTAATGGCGTAGATGATGTTCTTTGCAAGGTAGTAGCCCGGCGCGGCCTTGGCACCGAACAGGAATACGCGCGGCACAAAGTCGGGGTTATCAGGATTGTCCCGCAGCTGACGATAGCAGTGCAGCATATGCAGCAGGCTGAGGTGCTGGCGTTTGTATTCGTGTAGCCGCTTAATCTGCACATCGAACAGTGCATCGGGATTTACATCAATGCCGGTCACGCGTTTGATGTATACGGTCAGGCGCAGCTTGTTCTGCTGCTTGATGGTGCGGAACTGCTGACGGAAAGCTTTTTTACGCGCATAGGGCGCCAGCCACTCCAGCGCATCCAGATCGTTGGCCCACTCCACCTGCAACGTTTCGTCAATCAGGTTCGACAGCAGCGGATTGCACTGCTTCAACCAGCGGCGCGGCGTGATGCCGTTGGTCACATTATGGAATTTGTTTGGCCACAGAAGGTGGTATTCCGGGAACAGATCCTTCACCACCAGCTCAGAGTGCAGCGCAGCCACGCCATTCACGGCGAAACAGCTCACCACACACAGGTTGGCCATACGCACCTGCCCGTCGGCCACCACCGCCAGCTTTTGCCATGTCGCGCTATCGCCGGGCCACCGCTTCTTGACGATTTTTTTCAGACGCTGGTTAATTTCGCGGATGATTAGCATATGGCGCGGCAGCAGATCGCGCACCAGCGACTCATCCCAACGCTCCAGCGCTTCCGGCATCAGCGTGTGATTGGTATAGGCGAAAACGCGGCTGGTGATATGCCAGGCTTCATCCCAACTCAACTGATGCTCATCCAGCAGGATACGCAGCATCTCCGGGATGGCGATGGTGGGATGCGTGTCGTTGAGCTGGATGACTTCAAAATCGGGCAAGGTGTGAATCGAGCGCCCGGCAAGATGGTGGCGGCGCAGAATATCGCCCACCGCACAGGCACACTGGAAATATTGCTGCATCAGGCGCAGGCGTTTACCTTCGGCGTGATTATCGTTGGGATACAGCACCTTGGTGAGTTTGTCAGCATCAATGCCGGGCTGTTCGGCCTGCAGGAACTTGCCATCATTGAACAGGGTGAGATCGAACGGGTGCACGCTGGTGGCTTGCCACAAACGTAACGGCAGTGTCACGCCATTGCGGTAGCCGACCACCGGCAAATCCCAGGCTTCACCTTTAAGATGAAATTTAGGTCGCCACTGTAGCGAGCCATCGCTGTTTTTCTTCACTTTGCCGCCGATGCCAACCTGCACATCCTGCGCGGCGTTATGGCGAAACCACGGATAACTGTTGCGCTGCCAGTCGTCCGGCGCCTCTTTTTGCTGGCCATCGTCAAAGGTCTGGCGGAACAAACCGTACTGATAATTAAGGCCATGTCCCATCGCGGCCTGCCCGACAGTGGCCATCGAGTCCATGTAACACGCGGCCAGGCGCCCCAATCCACCGTTGCCAAGCGCCGGATCCACCTCTTCCTCCAGCAACTCACTGAGTTCTACCTGATGCGCTGCCAGCGCTTCCTTCACCTCGTCGTACCAACCCAGATTCAGCAAGTTGTTGCCGGTCAGGCGGCCGATAAGAAACTCCATCGACAGATAGTTCACATGGCGTTGGCCTGCGCGCGGTGTGGCGGGCGGCTGCGTGGCGAGCATCTCGGTCAGCACACGGCTTAATGCCTGCCACCACTGATGCGGTGTCATTTGCTGGGCGGAGGTGAGTCCAAGGTGCTGCCATTGGCGGGTAAGTGCGGCGTCGAAACGTGTTTTATTAAATTTTTGCTGCGACATATCAATCCCTTCGAGTCCGTTAACGGTAAAGACGGGCGAGCGCATAACCAGAAAAGATAAGTAAAGCCGGGGGCGAAGAAAAAAGCGACAGGGAAATGCGGATGGAGGGAAAAAAAGTGGATTTACGCGTGGCGCGCAACCTGATGCCATTCTGCGGGCGGCATAGCAACCGCCCCGACAGGATGGATTAGCAGAGTTCGAGATGGACTTCGTGTTGCTCAATCACCTTCAGCACGCTGGCGGGCGGCGTCTGATCGGTATACATATAGTCTATCAGGCTCATATTCCCCAGGTTCACCATCGCATTACGGCCAAATTTCGAATGGTCCACCACCAACATCACGCAGCGTGAGTTTTCGATTATCGCGCGTTTGGTGCGGACTTCGTGGTAATCGAACTCCAGCAGTGAGCCATCCATATCGATGCCGCTGATGCCGAGAATGCCGTAATCGAGGCGAAACTGGGAGATGAAATCCAGCGTCGCTTCACCCATGATGCCGCCATCCCGTGTACGCACTTCGCCGCCAGCGATGATGACGCGGAAATCCGGCTTCGCCATCAGCAAAATCGCCACATTGAGGTTGTTGGTCACCACGCGCAGATTGTTGTGATTCAGCAACGCATGCGCCACCGCTTCAGGCGTGGTGCCGATATCGATAAACAGCGTGGCACCATCCGGAATCTGGCTCGCCACACGCTCGGCGATGCGCGCTTTTTCCGCTGACCACATCATTTTGCGGTCCTGCCATGCGGTGTTTTCAGAGCTGGAAGGCAGCGCCGCGCCGCCGTGATGGCGCTGGATTTTATTCTGATCGGCCAGATCGTTCAGGTCACGCCGAATGGTTTGCGGGCTCACCTCAAAGTGATCCACCAGCTCTTCCGTACTGACATATCCCTGGCGTCGCACCAAATCGATAATGGCGTCATGACGTTGCGTCTGCTTCACATCTCTCTCCTCGGCTCAGAGCCGTTTTCTTTTTATACCTGCTACCGACGAGCCACATTGCGCGTATCGACAAACGCCATGGCCAGGCCGACCAGCAAGCCGGTGACATGTGCAGCGTTAGCAATCGACAGCCCAAAAGCGCCGTACCAGCCAATAATCAGCCATACAATAGCGAAGCCCATCAGACCACGCTCCAGATAAATGCCACTTTCGGGATCGCGCTCGCCACGCAGCCAGCAATAACCCATCAGCGCATACACCACGCCCGATAGTCCGCCGAACAGCACACCGCTGAATTTGGCCTGCATCCAGCCGCTCAACAGCGCGGAAATGAGCATAATCACAAACAGCTTACCGCTGCCAATACGCTTTTCCACTGCGCCACCGAGATACCACCACCACATCAGATTGAACAGGATGTGCAGCAGTGAGAAGTGCAACAACGCATGGCTAAACCAGCGCCACACCTGGAAATACTGTGAGGAGTCAGCAGGCCACGCCAGCCAATCCAGCGCCACATCATCACCGACAATCTGCATCATGATGAACACCGCCACGCAGGCGATCATGATCGTCATGGTGAGCGGGCCTGCGCGTTCACGAATATTCGCCCAGATGTTGCTGCGTTCATAGCGCAAGCCACTTTCGGTACTGCCTGTATGCCAGCTGGCGGCCTGATAGCGCGGATGATTAGGGTCGCGTACGAACTGGGCAAGTTCGTTTTCAACCATCTCCAGCCTGCCTTCATCGTCCAGCATAATGACATAGTGGCTTTCGCGCTCAATTCGCAGCGCGACGCCGCGCGTTGCCATGTAATCCACAAACGCCTGCGCCATACGTGGGTTGTTGAACTGAGTGATGCGCATCGTGCAGGTTCTCCTTCCTTTGTGTGATCGTCTCAGACGCTACCAGTATCTACCTGCGAGGGGAACACGGCGCGCCAGGCGTCAAAACCGCCATCGATGCTATACGCGGCATTGAATCCCTGCCCTAACAGGAACTGTGCTGCACCTTTGCTGCTGTTGCCGTGATAGCACATCACCAGCACCGGCAGCTCATGATTCGCCTGCGCGATAAAGTCCGCCAGATTGTCGTTCGACAGATGTAACGAGCCTGTCGCGTGGCCCATGGCATAGCTTTGTGGGTCGCGAATGTCCACCAGTTGCGCGCCTTGTGCCAGGTGCTCGTTAGCCTGCTGAACCGAAATACATTCGAAGTTTTCCATGGTGTCTCTCATAAGGTCGTCACAATTAGCGCCTAGTTTAACCTGAGAATCCGTCGCGATAACCTGACAAAAGTTATGGCTATGGATTTTTTTTCCTGCAGGAATGTTAGCTATATCACGCAAAAATGTTTTTATTGAGTTAAGCGCTGGCATCAATGTTGGTTTCCGATTATTATTACGCTCGAAAACGAACATTTTAGAACTATTCCGAACATCGGAGGAGATGACGTGGAAACCAAAGACCTGATCGTGATCGGCGGCGGCATTAACGGAGCCGGCATTGCAGTGGACGCTGCAGGACGCGGACTGTCAGTGCTGATGCTGGAGGCGCGGGATTTGGCCTGTGCAACCTCCTCCAACAGCTCTAAATTAATCCACGGTGGCCTGCGCTACCTGGAACATTACGAATTCCGTCTGGTGGGCGAAGCGCTGGCTGAACGTGAAGTGCTGCTGAAAATGGCACCGCACATTGCCTTCCCAATGCGCTTCCGCTTGCCACATCGCCCGCATCTGCGTCCGGCGTGGATGATTCGCCTTGGCCTGTTTATGTACGACCGTCTGGGTAAACGCACCACCTTACCGGGCAGTAAAGGCCTGCGTTTTGGCGCGGAATCGGCCCTTAAGCCTGAGATCACGCGCGGATTCGAATATTCTGACTGCTGGGTGGATGATGCGCGCATGGTCGTGCTCAACGCGCAGGAAGTGGTGAAACAGGGCGGCGAAGTGCGTACCCGCACCCGCGTTAACCGTGCATGGCGCGAAGGCGGTCTCTGGATGGTGGAAGCGGAAGATATCGATACCGGCAAAATTTTCACCTGGCGCGCTAAAGGCCTGGTCAACGCCGCTGGTCCATGGGTGAAGCAACTGTTCGACGATGGTCTGAAACTGAAATCACCTTATGGCATTCGCCTGATCAAAGGCAGCCACATTGTGGTGCCGCGCGTACACCGTGAAAAGCAGGCTTATATCCTGCAGAACGAAGATAACCGTATCGTGTTTGTGATTCCGTGGATGGACGAGTTCTCTATCATCGGTACGACGGATGTGGAGTACAAAGGCGACCCGAAAGACGTGAAGATCGATGACAACGAAATCAGCTATCTGCTGAAAGTGTTTAACGGACACTTCAAACAGCAGCTGAGCAAAGATGACATCGTCTGGACTTATTCTGGTGTGCGTCCGCTGTGTGATGACGAATCGGATTCACCGCAGGCCATCACCCGTGATTACACGCTGGATGTGCATGACGACAATGGCCAGGCGCCGCTGCTGTCGGTGTTCGGCGGTAAGCTCACCACCTATCGTAAGCTGGCAGAGCACGCACTGGAGAAACTGGCGAAGTACTATCCCAACGCCGGCCCAGCCTGGACTAAATCAGCAGTACTGCCAGGCGGTGATTTCTCTGGCACCCGTGAAGATTACGCCGCAGGCTTACGTCGTCGTTATCCGTTTATCAGCGAAGGCATGGCGCGCCACTTTGCCCGTACCTACGGTAGCCGCACCGAAGAACTGCTGGCAGGCGCAAGCAGTCTGGCGGATCTGGGCGAGAACTTCGGTCACGAGTTTTATGAAGCTGAATTGCGCTACCTGGTGAAAAATGAATGGGTGCGCGAACTGGATGATGCAATCTGGCGTCGTACCAAACAAGGTATGTGGCTGACAGAAGCCGAGCAGGCACGCATTCGTGAGTGGCTGGCGGTCAACGGTCAGAAACCGGCGCTGTCGCTGGCTTCATAATCCAGGCC
Organism: Pantoea sp. ME81; assembly: GCF_903970985.1. Lineage (NCBI taxonomy): Bacteria > Pseudomonadati > Pseudomonadota > Gammaproteobacteria > Enterobacterales > Erwiniaceae > Pantoea > Pantoea sp. ME81. The sequence goes on from NZ_CAJCKS010000013.1 coordinate 18,448, forward strand.
AAATAGAAAGGCCGTTATCCTGCAAGGGATAACGGCCTTTTTTATTGTGTCTGATGGTCAAAAGAGCGCGATAAATCGCGCATCATTGAACTTATAAGCCGGTATTCTCGCGAATATATTTACGCGCTTTCACCGCATATTCGAACGGATTGGCCAGCGCCGGATCCTGCTCCGCTTCCACCACCATCCAGCCTTTGTAGCCGTAATCGTCGAGGATTTTGAACACCGGTTTGAAATCAATCACGCCGTCGCCCGGCACGGTGAAGGTGCCTTTCTTCACGCCATCGAGGAACGACAGTGATTTTTCACGCACTTCAGCCACCACGCTGTCACGCACATCTTTCAGGTGCACGTGGAAAATACGTGGCAGATATTTGGTCAGCACATCCAGCATCGCCTGCTGTGAGCCTTCGGAGTAGTAGATGTGGCCAGTGTCATACAGCAGGCCGACATTCTGATTGGTCGATTCCATAAAGCGATCGATTTCCGCTGGGGTCTGAATGCCGGTCCCCATGTGATGGTGCAGCGTTACGCGCATGCCCTTCTTCGCCGCGATCTCAGCCAACTCGTTGTAGCCTTCCGCTGTCAGACGCCACTCTTCATCGGTGAAGATCGGCTTCTGCTCCAGCACTGCCAGCGTGGTGCCCTGAATGCTTTTACTCTGCTCAGAGCAACCAATCACGCGCGCGCCCATGGCGTGCAGGAAGTTCATGTGCTGGGTGAACTCGTCGATGGTTTTCGCCTTGTCGCCGTTGGCGAAGAAGGTGCTGAACCAGGCATTGCAGATCTGAATACCACGAATTTCCAGCATCGGCTTCAGCACTGCCGGATCTTTCGGATATTTACTGCCGACTTCACTGCCGGTAAAGCCTGCCAGCGCCATTTCACTGACGGTCTGCTGGAAGGTGTTTTCGCTGCCCAGTTCTGGCATGTCATCGTTGGTCCAGCCGATTGGCGCAATCGCCAGTTTTACATTGTCTTTGTTCATTTCAATTCCCTGATTCTGAGAGAGAAGTGTTAGCGCACAGGCTCAGTTATTTGGCGTAAAAGTCTGGACGCGCTGGCATGGTCACCGGCTCGATAGCGCCGCTGTTCTGGGCTTTATGGCAGGCATCCGCCGCAACGGAGGCAGCAAAACCATCCCAGGCGGAAGGCCCGGTCAACTTGCCCGCTGTGGCGTCATTGATGAAAGCTTGCAGCTCAACGTCGTAAGCCTCGATAAAACGGTCTTTCCAGTCAGTGAGCAGCGCATTGCCGAGACGCGCGTTTTTACGCATCTGAATAGATGAAGGCTCAGGCAGTTTGGCAATGCCCTCTTCGCCCACCACTTCACACTGAATGTCGTAGCCGTATGCGCAGTTCACGAAGATCTCGACATCAATACGAATGCCCTTCTGGGTTTCGAACAGCACGATTTGCGGATCTTTCAATTTGGCATGGCTCTTCGAGGAGGAACGCGGGAACACCACCTGCACCGATTTATAATCGTCTTCGGTCAACCAGCGCAGCACGTCCAGCTCGTGAATCAGGGTGTTGGTGATTGCCATATCGGTGGTGTAATTTTCCCCCACGCTCTGGTTGCGATGCGCACAGTGCAGCATCAGCGGCTCGCCAATTTCACCGTCAGTGATCACTTTCTTCAACGCGCGATAGCCTGAATCGTACGGACGCATAAAGCCCACCTGCACCAGGCGTTTACCGTGTTTGATTTCGGCATCAACGATGCGACGGCAGCCTTCGGCGCTCATCGCCAGCGGCTTCTCGCAGAACACGGGCTTGCCAGCAGCAATGGCGGCAAGGGTGAATTCTTCGTGGGTCGGATCCCATGATGTCACCAGAATGGCATCCACCTCCGGCGAGTTAATCACCTGATGACCATCCTGATACACCTCAGCTTCGATATTCAGACGCTGCAGCGCCGCGCGGGCCCCTTCCACGTTGATATCTGAAACCGCCACCACTTTCGCGCCCTGCAACACATTGTTGCAGCGACGAATGTGATCCTGACCAATTGCACCGGTACCAATTACACCGAGTTTGAGCGTCATAATTACACCTGTAGAGTCGGATAAGTATGCCCTTCATATTTCAAGATGCAGGTGCGTTGGCTGCTCTCGTTGGCCGCCTTCCTGACTCTCGAATTATTTGGGGGACATAGGGTTAAACAAGGCCGGCGAACGCCGGCCTAAAAAGGGTGTTAGTACTTACGTGCTTGTTCGATATGCACGTTAAGTTTGTCGGCCACTTCCTGCGTGCGTTCAGACGTTGAAGTCTGAGCCACACCAACGTGCCACCAGCTGAAATATTTGTGAATCATGGTTTTTGGCAGCACTTTGATGTCGAACAGCACTGAAACGGTCTGTTTCTGCGCGTCAATCAGTGCAGCTTCCAACTGTTCCAGCGTGGTAATGCGATAGGTTTTGCAACCGTAACCGCCCGCAATCGCCGCGAAATCGACCGGAATAAAGCCACCATCCAGCTTGCCGCCTTCCGGGTTGCGGAAACGGAACTCGGTGGTGAAGCTGTCCATGCCGTGTTCCATCTGTAGGTTGTTAATACAGCCGTTGGTCATGTTATCCAGCAGCACCACGTTGATTTTCGCGCCTTCCTGAATCGAGGTGACCAGCTCGGAGTGCAACATCATGAACGAGCCATCACCCACCATCACATAGACTTCACGCTGCGGCTGGGCCAGCTTCACGCCCAACGCGGCATTGACTTCGTAGCCCATACAGGAATAGCCGTATTCAACGTGGTACGAGTTGTAATCTTTGGTGCGCCACATGCGTTGCAGGTCGCCCGGCAGACTGCCCGCTGCCGCGACAATCACTGCATCCTTTGGGAGCTGCTCGTTTAAGGTGCCCAGCACGCTGCTCTGCGTCAGCACTGACTGCGTCAGGCGCTCAAACTCAGTAAACAGCGCTTCACGGTCAATGTGATCGGCGATTTCGGGAATAAAATCGTCGGTGTTATAAGTGGCGGCATACACACGCTGCGTCTCTTTCAGTAGCTTGCTTTGTGCCTGCTCAACCTGACCGCCCCAGTGGTTCTCAAAGCCTTTCAGTCCGCTTTCCAGTGCGGTCAACCCTTCACGCGCATCCGCTAACAGCTGCACTGCATCGAGCTTGTAGCTGTCGAAATTGCTGACGTTGATGTTGAGGTAGCTCACTTCAGGATTCTGGAAAATCCATTTCGAAGCGGTGGTGAAATCGGTGTAGCGCGTGCCGATCCCAATCACCAGGTCGGCTTCTTTCGCCAACAGGTTAGCAGCAAGACAGCCCGTTTCGCCGACGCCACCCACATTCAGCGGATGATCAGAAACAATGGTGCCTTTACCGGCCTGTGTTTCCGCAAACGGAATGTTAAAGCGTTCCGCGAATTTCAGCAGCGCGGCACCGGCATCGGAATATTTCAGACCGCCACCCACGATAATCAGCGGCTTGTGTTTACGCGCAATCAGCGACAGAGCATCTTCCAACTGAGCAGCTGTCGGCAGACGGCGATCCAGACGGTGCACACGTTTCTGGAAGAAATATTCCGGGAAGTCCCAGGCCTCACCCTGCACGTCTTGCGGCAGCGCGATAGTCACGGCACCGGTTTCTGCCGGATCGGTCAGTACACGCAGGGCGTTGATGCAGGCGGTCATCAGCTGTTCAGGACGGCTGACGCGGTCCCAGTATTTGCTCACCGCGCGGAAGGCATCGTTGGTACTGATGCTGAGATCGTGGCTCTGCTCAATCTGCTGCAGCACCGGGTCAGGCTGACGCGTGGCGAACACATCGCCCGGCAGCAGCAGTAAAGGAATGCGGTTCGCGGTCGCCGTGGCAGCTGCGGTGATCATGTTCGCCGCGCCCGGTCCCACTGAAGAGGTACAGGCAATAATCTGACGACGCAGCGACTGCTTGGCGAAACCAATCGCCGCATGCGCCATCCCCTGTTCATTACGACCCTGATGCACCACCAGATCGCCGCTGTCCTGCTCCAGCGCTTGCCCCAGTCCCAGCACGTTACCGTGGCCAAAAATGGCAAAAATGCCTTTCACAAATTTGGTTTCAACGCCGTCAACGTTCAGATACTGGTTATCAAGAAATTTCACCAGCGCCTGTGCCGTGGTAAGTCTGATTGTGCCCATATGCTTCTTCCTTTACATGCTGGTACCTGACGTGAGGTACAACGCGGTTCGGGTTTTCGCTGCCGTGACGGCACCCGCGGATAAGTGAAACGTGTGGCGATTATAAACAAATATTTTTTTCATTAAACGTAATTACAGAAGAAACATTTCATTTTGCGATGGAGATCAAATTCAGCGATGAAACGTTGCCAGCGAAGGCCGTTGCAGGGGTAAAAGTGAAATGACAAAATAGCATTTTAACAAGATAGCGAAATTTCATTTCACTTCAGTAGCTTCCTTTATTCACAGCCATTTTCCTGCGACCTGGCTCACAAGCCATAGCATCAGTGAAACCGATGCTAAACAGCATGCCGTGATAGCGCATCGTGCAGAGTTTTACCTCGGTCACAAAATCGCGATGGACGTTTCATTTCATATTGTATTTGGAATTTTTATTCCTCATACTACCACCATAGCCAATCAGGCACCTTGAGAACCCGGAAGCATAGCGCTTGATGTTGGGCGTTTTCGCCCCAGTGTCTGCTTATCACAGAAGGAAACCACAGGTATGAGTACACAACAGAAGCGGCTTGATGTGATTTGTATCGGACGCATCGCCGTCGACCTCTACGGTCAGCAAATCGGATCACGTCTGGAAGATATGACCAGCTTTAATAAATATCTGGGCGGTTCTTCCGGTAACGTGGCCTATGGAACAGCCATTCAGGGCTTGAAATCGGCCATGCTGGCGCGCGTAGGGGATGAACATAACGGCCGCTTTCTGCGAGAAGAATTGCAGCGCGTAGGTTGCAACACCGATGGGCTGATCACCGATAAAAACCGCCTGACCGGCCTGGTGATCCTCGGTATTAAAGATGAAGATACCTTCCCACTGATCTTCTACCGCGACAATTGTGCCGATATGGGCCTGGTGCCGGATGACATTAAAGAGGAATTCATCACCTCTTCTCGCGCTGTCGCGGTCACCGGTACGCATCTTTCACATCCGCAAACCCGCGCGGCAGTCCTGAAAGCGTTGGATATCGCCAAGCGAAATGGTCTGCGCACCGCACTGGATATCGATTATCGTCCGGTGCTGTGGGGGCTGACGTCACTGGGCGATGGCGAAACGCGTTTCGTTGAATCCGGTGAAGTCACGAAACAATTGCAGGAAGTGCTGCACTATTTCGATTTGGTGGTAGGAACGGAAGAAGAGTTCCACATTGCCGGCGGCAGTACGGATACGCTGACAGCACTGAAAAATGTGCGCCAGGCAAGTAAAGCCACGCTGGTCTGTAAACGTGGACCGCTGGGGTGCGTGGTGTTTGAAGGTGATATCCCGGACAGCTGGGAGCAGACAAAATTGCAAACCGGCGTTCGCGTTGAAGTCCTGAACGTGCTGGGTGCAGGCGATGCCTTTATGTCTGGCCTGCTGCGCGGCTGGCTGAATGATGAAAGCTGGGAACAGGCTTGCCGCTACGCCAACGCCTGTGGTGCGCTGGTGGTCTCACGCCATGGTTGCGCGCCAGCGATGCCAACCAAAGAAGAGCTGGACGATTTCCTCGGTCGCGACAAAGACGTAAAACGCCCGGATCTGGATGCGCGTCTCAACCATCTGCACCGCGTCACCACGCGTAAACAGCAGTGGCCAGAACTCAATGTGTTCGCCTTTGACCATCGCAAACAGCTGGCCGATATGGCCCGTGAAGCAGGCGTCAGTGAAGATAAGATCCCACAGTTGAAACTGCTGCTGTTGCAGGCGGCGCAGGAAGCGGCCAACGAAGCAGGCTTAAATGAGAAGAGTGGGATTCTGGCGGATACCACCTACGGCCAGAAAGCGCTGAACGCGATTACCGGCAAAAACTGGTGGATTGGCCGACCTATCGAACTGCCAAGCTCGCGTCCCCTGCGTCTGGAGCACGGTAACATCGGTTCGCAGCTGATCGACTGGCCGGCAGAACACGTGGTGAAATGCCTGGTGTTCTACCATCCGCATGACAGCGCCGACCTGCGTAAAGAGCAGGATGAACTGGTACTCGACGTCTGGAACGGCTGCAACAAGAGTGGGCATGAACTGCTGCTGGAACTGATTCTGCCGGAGAGCAATCCGGACCGTAATGAATCGTACTATTACGACATGCTGAGCCACTTCTATAGCCTGGGCATTCAGCCGGACTGGTGGAAACTGCCACCGCTGTCGGCGGAGAGCTGGCAGGCCATCAGCGGGTTGATCGAACAGAACGATCCCCACTGCCGCGGCATTCTGCTGCTCGGCCTCGATGCACCGGAAGAGACGCTGAAAGCCGGTTTCGCTGCTGCAGCGCAAGCGCCGTGGGTTAAAGGCTTTGCCGTCGGACGCACCATCTTCGGCCAACCGTCACGCCAATGGCTCAACGGTGAACTGGATGATAAAGCGCTGATTGAAACGGTGAAAGGTAACTATCTGCGACTGATTGGTTACTGGCGCGCGGCGCGTGGCTGATTGGCGTTAAAGCAGTGCAAAAGCGGCTCGCAAGGGCCGCTTTTTTTATGGGCATCATCACTGCCGCTAATCACTTCTTTTTGTGAGGCATTTCATAAACCGATGAAATAAGCGTCACGATAGCGTCAAACAAATGAAATTTTCCATCCATCTGGTACTATAGCGCTCATTATCCAGCCATATTTTCATTTTTTGACGGGCCGAAGTCATGACCAACAATCCAACCCAATTAACCTTGTTACAGGACGATATCCGTCGTCGCTATGAGACGCTGAGTAAACGCCTGAAGCAGGTGGCTCGTTATATCCTTGATAACAGCAACAGCATTGCATTCGATACCGTGGCTTCCATCGCGCAACAGGCCGATGTGCCGCCCTCCACGCTGATCCGCTTTGCCAACGCCTTTGGTTTCAGCGGTTTCAACGAAATGAAACAGGTTTTCCGTCAGCACCTGATGGAAGAAACCGTGAACTACACCGAGCGTGCTCGTCTGTTCCGCCAGACTGCCACTGATGACAGCGCCAGCTCGCCTGAAAGCCCGGTAGAAATCCTCAACGTCTTTACTATGGTGAACAGCCAGGCATTGCAGCAGTTAGCGATGCAGGTCAATCCGGACCAGTTGAATAAAGCGGTCAAGATGCTGGATGAAGCGGAGAATATCTACATCATTGGCCTGCGTCGCTCCTTCAGCGTTGCGTCCTATCTGGTGTATGCGCTGCGCCATCTGGAGCGTCGTGCATTCCTGATCGACGGCCTCGGCGGCATGTTTACCGAGCAGTTGAGCATGGTGAATCCCAAAGATGTGGTGATTGCCATTAGCTACTCGCCATATGCGCGTGAAGCGGTTGAGCTGGTTGAGTTGGGTGCCAAGCGCGGCGCACATCTGATTGCTATTACCGACAGCCAGGTGAGCCCGCTGGCCGCCTTCAGCGATGTGTGCTTTGTGGTGCGCGAAGCGCAGGTGGATGGCTTCCGTTCGCAGGTGGCCTCCCTCTGCCTGGCGCAGACGCTGGCGGTTTCATTAGCGCTCAATAATACCGGCACCGGCGAATAACTTCGCCAGATGTTGTACATCAAAAAGGGCAGCCATTTGGCTGCCCTTTTTACATTTGTCATTCATATCTTGCGGTGTGCTGCCAGGTGCACATCACTGTGCACCCAACGACAAGCGTATCGCTAGTCGGTAGCGTCGCCATTATGGCGACCTGCGACTTTATTTGCTGCGCGGGTACTTATCGCTGTTCACCCAGGCGTGATCTTTCTCCCAGGTAAACTTCCACAAACGCACCGGACCGGCCATCACGTTCAGATAGTAGTTGTCGTAACCCGCAATGGTGGCCACCGGATGGTAGCCACGCGGGACGGTCACCACATCGCGGTTATACGGCGCCATGCACTCGTCAAGTGAACGGTCGTCGGTATACACGCGCTGCATCGCGAAGCCTGGCTCTGGATCGAAACGGTGATAGTAAGTCTCTTCCAGATAGGTTTCATCCGGACTGGTTTTCTGGTCGTGCTTATGGCTGGGGTACGAACTGGTCGCACCCTCGTCGGTATACACTTCCACCACCAGCAGGCTGTCGGCTTCTTTATTGTCCGGCAGAATGTTGTGCACCAGACGCTGATTGCGTCCTTTACCACGCTGCTCCACCCCCACATCTTCCGGTGCAATCAGGCGTGCAGGCAGATTGCCTTTGCTCGGTGCATTACACACCGCCAGCTCCAGATCGCTATCGGCGTAGACTTCTACTTCATCATCGTGCGGCACATACACCGAGTACGGTGGAATACGCTCGAACGGTGACAGGCGCTTACCCAGGTTCGGGAACTCCGCATTGCGGGTTTTTACCGAGGCAAAACCCGCCACCAACACCAGACACAGTTCTTTATCGCCGCTGCTGAGCTTCAGGCTCTGGCCCTTCTTCAGCAGGTAGGCATCAAAGCCGACGTACTCCCAGCCCGCACTTTCTGGCGTGACGTGCTGGATACGACCATTACTGTCTGGCTGCTGCGCTTTTGAAATCAAAGACATCATCGATCTCCCAAGTTAAGCGAGATTAGCCCAGCGTTGGCATGCTGAACTCTGAAACAGTTTGCTGACCGCTCGGCCAGCGCACGGTGGCAGTTTTCATACGGGTGTAGAAACGTACGCCGTCTGGACCGTGCACGTTCAGCGCACCAAACACCGAACGCTTCCAGCCACCGAAGCTGTGGAACGCCATTGGCACTGGCACCGGCACGTTAACACCCACCATGCCCGCTTCCACGTTCTGCACGAACTCACGCGCGGTGTGGCCGTTGCTGGTGAAGATGGCGCTGCCGTTACCGAATTCATGGCTGTTCACCAGCTTCAGTGCACTGTCAAAATCAGTAGAACGCATGATGCTCAATACCGGTCCGAAGATCTCTTCACGCCAGATCACCATGTCCGGGGTCACGTTATCAAACAGGGTGCCGCCCACGTAATAACCCTCTTCATGGCCTGCGACTTTTACACCACGACCATCTACCACCAGTTTTGCGCCCTCGGCTTCACCTTTGTCGATGTAGCCCAGCACTTTCTTCTGATGCGCGGCAGAAACCACCGGGCCCATTTCGTTCTCTTCAGCACCTTTTTGGATACCGGGGCCGATGCGCAGCGCTTTGATCAGCGGCGTCAGACGCGCAATCAGTTTGTCAGCAGTATCATTGCCCACTGCAACAACCACAGGCAGCGCCATGCAACGCTCACCGGCAGAACCAAACGCGCCGCCCATGATGGCATTCACGGTGGCATCCAGATCGGCATCAGGCATTACGATGGCGTGGTTTTTCGCCGCACCAAACGCCTGCACACGTTTGCCGTGGGCGCTGGCGGTTTTATAGATGTGCTCGGCCACGCCGGAAGAACCGACGAAGCTCACTGCGGCAATACGCGGATCTTTGTACAGCTGCTCAGCATCTTCGTTAGAGGAGTGCACCACGTTGAATACGCCATCCGGCAGTCCCGCTTCTTTCAGCAGTTCAGCCATACGCACAGAGGCTGATGGATCCAGCGCCGGTGGCTTCAGGATAAAGGTGTTACCGCACGCCAGGGCGATTGGGAACATCCACAGTGGCACCATCGCCGGGAAGTTGAAGGGCGTAATACCCGCGACCACGCCAACCGGCTGCATCAGCGAGTAGCTATCCACGCCGGTACCGACGCTTGGTGAGTTTTCACCTTTGATCAGATGCGGGATTCCGCAGGCAAACTCGATCACTTCAATACCGCGCGTCAGCTCACCCAACGCATCCGACCACACTTTGCCATGCTCAGACACGATCAGCGCAGCCAGTTCGTCACGGTGTTTTTCCATCAGTGCTTTGAAGTTGAACATCACACGGGCACGACGCAGCGGCGCTGTTTTCGACCATTCAGGGAACGCGGCATGGGCGATTTCGATCGCTTTTTCCACTTCAGCAGCGGTGCTCTGCGTCAGTTCACGCGCGACTTTGCCGGTGGCTGGATCGTATACCGGGATGGTTTCATTGCTGGCGCTGTGGGTAATCTTGCCGCCGATAAAGTTTCCTACGATAGTCATGTCGTTGCCTCTTTGATGTGAAGTTCCCTGCAGGCAGTCGGTTATCACTGCAACGCCACCTGACCAGGCAATACGAAAAGCGTGCTATGAAGCTATTACAATGAAATAAATTTTTCAAATACTTCTTTTTGGAAAATTTCCTTTTAGCGGCATGGATCGCATTTTTACCGCCTTCCCTGCAGCAAGGCCGCAAACCTCGCTCGATCGGCGCCCTGCCTCTCTTGCCGAGACGTAATCATAACCCTCTGTGACCACACAATTTCCACTGAGATCACGCCAGCATGATGTTACGCGAAACGAAATATGAAATTTTTGCGAGGAAGATCCAATATCTGATATTTCATAATTCACTAACAATGAAATAAATGTTTTCTTTGCAGCATCTGAACCGTATCCTATTACAGGAGCCACACATGGCCATCGATCCAACCCGTTTCTGTATCAACCGTAAAATTGCGCCCGCGCTCTCACTTGAAGCCTTTTTCCAGTTAGTTCAGCGACTGGGTTTGAGCAAAGTGGAACTGCGTAACGATATGCCGGGCGGCAAGGTCACCGATGGTCTGAGCGCATCGCAGCTGCGATCGCTGGCGGATAAGTATCACATCGAGATCGAGACCATTAACGCGCTCTATCCGTTTAACCGCCCTGATGACGCGCTGTTGAGCAAAGCCGAAGCGATGTTGCAAGAAGCGAAAGCCATTGGAGCCAAAGCGCTGGTGATGTGCCCATTGAACGAGGGTATTGCCATCGCACCAGAGAAAACGCTGGAGGCGCTGCAGATCCTGGCACCACGCTTCGCTGAATACGGTATTCAGGGGCTGGTTGAGCCGCTGGGCTTCCCGGTGAGTTCACTGCGCTCTGCGGTGCAGACGCAAAAGCTGATTAAGCAGGCGGGCGTGCCGTTTAAATTGCTGCTGGATACCTTCCATCATCACCTTTACGAGAACGCCGAGCAGGAGTTCCCGCAGGAGATTGAGGTGAACCAGATTGGCTTAGTGCATCTCTCAGGCGTGGAAGATACCCGCCCAACGGCGGCACTGACGGATGAAGAGCGCATTATGCTGAGCGACCGCGATGTGCTGAACAGCGTGGCGCAAGTGAAGCGTCTGGAGATGCTGGGCTATAAAGGCATTTACGCCTTTGAGCCATTCTCCTCGGAGCTGGAGAAGTGGGGCGCGAAAGAGATTGAGCGCGAAATTCGCCAGAGTATTGAGTTGCTGCAAGCCTGATTTATAACGGCGGCCGAGGGCGTGTGCCGCCGTTTCCCCTACCCTTATCTGTGTCCATAACAAGACACACTTTGTTAGTGTTAGGCCTCGGTCGGAGGCCCTTTTTTCCATCCTCGTCATCGAACCCCACTACGCATTTTCTTTGATTTCAATGCTGGCCTCCGAGGGCTGCCGCTTCATCATGCGTAGCGTGCAGAACAGCGCCAGGCACACCAGCAGCGCGGTGAGCAGATAGACCAGCGACACCCCGGCGTAGCTCATGATAAAGCCCGCAATCGGTCCGGTGATACCTAGCGACAAATCCATAAACGCCGTGTAGGTCGCCAGCGCGCTGCCCTGGTTCTGCTGGGGCACCACTTTCACCGCCACCACACCAATCGCCGGGAACACCAGCGAGAAACCTGCACCGGTCAGAAACGCCCCCATTTTCGCCATCCACGGATCGAACGATCCCGCCACCAGAAACAGTCCGACCGCTTCGACGGCAAAACAGATGCTGGCGACGCGCAGGCCACCGAGCTTATTAATCGCATTGGGGAACAGCAGACGCGTACCGACAAAGGCGGCGCTGAACATCGTTAAGGCAAAGGCGGCACCATCCCAGCCCTTATCCTGATAGAACAGGGTGATAAAGGTAGCGATCACGCCAAAACCTGCCGATCCCATCGCCAGAATCAGGCCGAAGCCGTAGATTTTTCCCAGCACATCGCGGAACGGTAGCGGTTTGGCTTTGCTGCCTTTCACTGGCGCACGCGGCAGCGCCAGCGCAATCGCCAGCACGCAGATGGCGATAATAATGCCCGAAAGCAGCAGTAAACCGCCGCTGCGGAAAATCACCACACCGAGCGGCGCGCCGATCGCCATCGCGCCGTAGGTGACAATACCGTTCCAGGAAATCACTCGGCCAATGTGCAGTGACCCAACGCGTGCCACGCCCCACAGCGAGGTGCCGGTGCCAGAGAAGCTTTGCCCTACGCCCAATATCACGCGCCCCAGACACAGCAAAATCAGGCTGAGGACGCCCTGCCCTTCCGTTAGTGCCGAAAGCAGGATACAGATGCCGCTAATCAGACAACCCACTAGCCCCAGCACCACGACCTTCTTCGGCCCCCACATATCAGCATAGCGCCCCGCATGCGGACGGCTCAACAGCGTGGCGATGTACTGCAGGCTGATCACCAATCCCGCCCAAAAGGCGCTGTAGCCCAATCCGTCATGGACAAAGCCCGGCAGCACCGCCAACGGCAGGCCAATCGTGAGATAGCTGGCGAAGTTGAACTTCACAATGGAGAGAATCAGAAGATTCAGGCGAAGTCGGCCGTGTTCAGGGGCCGCGGCAGGCTGGTCAGGCATGAGTGATTGCGCTCGTGGGTGACTAAATATTTGTATAGAAGGCTAACTATACGCCTTTTCCTGCGTACTGCATCCGGTGATCGCCCTAATTTGTGGTCATCATTTCGTCATATCGCCCACTTACACTCGCGCCCATCAAATCCCAAAGAGGATACACAATCTGATGCTGCTCCTGATTTGCTGTCAGGCGCGCGTGCCACAGTGCCACTCCTTTGCCGGAGGTGGCCAGTGACGCATGCCGTGCCTATCGAACTGAAAAATCTCAGATGGTCAGTGAACAATCTGACGATTCTGCACGATCTCTCCCTGACGATTCCCGCAGGCGAAATCCTTGCGCTGCTCGGCCCGAGCGGCTGTGGCAAAAGCACGCTGCTGAAACTGCTGGCGGGCCTGCTGCAACCCACGGCAGGCGAGTTGTGGATTGGCGATCGCTGCGCTGCCTCTGCACATCATTGCGATGCGCCGGAAATGCGCAACCTCGGCATGGTTTTCCAGGATTACGCTCTGTGGCCGCATATGACCGTAGCGCAAAACGTCGCTTTCCCGTTGCGCATGCGCGGTGTGAAAAAAGCGGCTGCACGTGAACAGGCCGATGCGGCGCTGGCGCAGGTCGGCCTGGCTGATTTTGGCGATCGCAAACCCGCGTTGCTCTCTGGCGGACAGCAGCAGCGTGTCGCCCTCGCCCGTGCTTTGGTCGCTAAACCGGCGATTTTGTTGTTCGACGAACCGCTCTCCAATCTTGACCGCGACCTGCGTGAAACCCTGGTGCACACCATGGCGGATTTACTGCGCAGCGCGGGCATTACCGCTGTTTATGTCACGCATGACCGCGAGGAAGCCAACACGCTCGCCGACCGCATTATTCACCTGGCACAGGGCCAGATTGTTTCCGTTACTCACCTCTCAGGGGACCGCAATGCCATCTCTCAAGTCAGTTAAAACAGGAGCCATCAGCGCGATGATTTTGACCTCCGCTATGATGATCAACGATGCCCAGGCACTGACGGTGTACACCGCCGGTCCGGGTTCGCTATCAAAAAGTCTGGCCACCGGATTCGAAAAGCAAACCGGTATTAAAGTGAATATCTTCCAGGCCACCACCGGCAAAGTGATGGCGCGTCTGGAAGCCGAACAAGCTAATCCACAAGCCGATGTGCTGATCTCCGCCTCATGGGATACCGCTGAAGATCTGCAACATCGTGGCTGGCTGTTGCCGTACGAAAGCGCCAATGCCGCTAAAGTGCCGGATCAGTTCAAAACGGCCAACTACGTGGCACAGGGCATTTCCGCGCTCGGCATCGTGTGGAACACCAAGAGCGGCACGCCAGAGCCAAAAACCTGGCAGGATCTGACTGCACCCGCGTTTAAAGACAAAGTCACCACCCCCGATCCGGCACTCTCTGGTGCTTCACTCGATCTGCTGATTGGCCTGCAAAACAGCGAGGGTGAAAAAGCCTGGCAGCTGTTTGACCAGTTAAAAGCCAACGGCATGGTGATGAGCGGCCCGAATGCCCAGGCGGTGACGCCAGTATTGCAGGGTGCGAAAGCGGCGGTGTTTGGTGCAGTGGATTACGTCACCTATAACAACATTGCGCAGGGTGAAAGCGTCAAAGTGATCTTCCCCGAAAATGGCACCGTGGTGGCACCGCGTCCGATGATGATTCTGAAAAGCAGCCAACATGCCGATGATGCGAAGAAGTTCGTCGATTATGTGCTGTCGGATGAAGGCCAGGAGCAGGTCGCGAAGGCCTGGTTGATGCCTGCACGTACCGATATCAAAGCGCAGCGTCCGCTGTTCACCGAGATCAAATTGCTGCCCGCCAATAGCGATGGCAGCAGCGAGCGCTCGGCGGTGCTGAAGCGCTTTGGCGCCCTGTTCGGGCAGTAAATGATGTCGCGTGCCCTGAATGGATTGATTCTACTGGCGCTGGCGCTGCTGGTGGCACTGCCGCTGCTGTTTATCGTGCTACAGGCACTGTTTCCACAGCTTGGCGAGGGGAACTGGAGTGGGGCGTTCAGCGCGTTACCGGCGCTGTTTGAAGATCCCCAGCTGGTTCCGATGTGGCTGGGCACGCTGAAAATCGGCGGCGGCGTGGCGCTGTGCAGTTTGCTGCTGGGCTTACCGCTCGGCGCGCTGCGCGGCCTCTTCCGCCTGCCGGGTGCGGCAATGTGGGATCTGTTATTCCTGATCCCCTTCCTCACGCCGCCCTATATCGTGGCGCTGTCTTGGACGCTGGCGCTGCAACGCAACGGCTATTTTGAGCAACTCATCGGCATCAACCTCGATAGCCTGCTGTTCAGCAGTACCGGTATGACGCTGGTGATGACGCTGAATATCTTCCCGGTGGTCTATTTTGCGGTGTCGCGTTCGCTGATGGCGAGCGGTCAACGCCTCGCCTGGGTGGCTCGCGTGCACGGCGCATCAGCCTGGCGAGCTTTTGCCCAGATCACATTGCCGCTGACGCTGCCAGCGTTAGCCGGTGGCGTGCTGCTGGCATTCACGCTGGCGATTGAAGAGTACGGCGTGCCTGCGGCGCTCGGCACTCAGGCGCATCTGACGTTGATGACGGTCGGTATCGAAACCAAACTGGCGGACTGGCCAATCGATTTACCGGGCGCGGCATCCCTCTCGTTAATGCTGAGCCTGGTGGCGCTCACCGCCTGGTTCCTGCAACGTAAACTGACCGGCAGCAGCGATGTCACGGCCGTTAACGGCAAACCGGTGGTGCAGGAGCTTGCCGAAGGCGGGCGCTGGCTGCCGCTGATGTTGCTGCCGTTTATCCTCACCGTTTTACTCGCCGTGGTACTGCCGCTGGGCGCAATGACGCTGAGTGGATTACTGAATACCCTTTCCGGCGGCCTGCATCTGGATAACCTGACGCTGCGCCACTTCGGCGCGCTATTTAGTCAGCAAGGGGATGCGTTATCGGCCTTCTCCACCAGCATTGGGCTGGCGCTGGGCGCAGCACTGCTTACTGGGCTGCTCGGTTTCCTGATTGCCTGGCGCGTGTCAGAAGGAAAAACGCGCCTGCTGGCGATGATGGATGGCCTGGCGCTGCTGCCTGCTGCCATGCCCGGCGTGGTGGTCGGCGTCGGCTTGATTCTGCTGTGGAACCGCGGCTTCTGGCCGGTTTCCCCTTACAACACAATGTTTATTCTGCTGCTTTCCTACAGCTGCCTGCTGCTGCCTTGGCCGGTACGCTATGTCAGCAGTGCGCTGCGCCAACTGGCCCCCACGCTGGAACCGGCGGCGCGCGTGCACGGCGCGTCACGCTTACAGGCGCTGCGCCTGATCGTCCTGCCGCTGGTCGCACCGAGTCTGCTGGCCGCGATGATGATGGTGTTTGCCGTGGCATCGCGCGAACTGGTGACCTCGCTGCTGCTGGCACCCGCCGGGACGCAAACCGTGGCGATTTTTATCTGGCGTCAGTTCGAGCAAGGTTCCGTGGGTCAAGGGATGGCGATGGCCACCGTGACACTGCTTGCCAGCCTCACCCTGATGCTGGGCGCCACAGCGCTAATGCAACGTCAGGGGAAATAACACACTGACGTTTCGCTTATTCCTAAATAAACAATCACTTACTTTCATTCAACTACACTCTCCTGAGCCATTGATGACTCAGGAGAGTAAATGAACAACCTGCCCCAGGAAAAAATTGGCCAGAACATGCTGGTCAAAATGGCGATGCTGGTGATTATTCTGGCGGGCATCCGTGCTGCGTCAGAAATTCTGGTGCCCTTCCTGCTCGCCAGCTTTCTGGCGATTGTGCTGAATCCACTGGTCACCCTGCTGATGCGTCGAGGCGTGCCACGTGGTCTGGCCATCACTGCGGTGATCAGCGTGATATTTATCGTCATCCTGTTGTTGGTTGGCGTGATGGCCAGTTCGGCCAGTGACTTCAGCGACACCTATCCGCAAATCCGTAGCATGCTGGAACAAAAACTCGGCGTGGTGCAGCACTTTGCCGCTCGCTTTCATATCAATGTCTCCACGGAAGCCTTAGCCGCTCGGCTCGACCCGAATGTGATGATGGATATGGCCACCACGCTGCTGAAACAGTTTTCCGGTGCCATGACCAACGTGCTGCTGCTGATCCTCACCGTGGTGTTTATGCTGCTCGAAGTGCGCCATCTGCCCTACAAAATGCGCAACGCGATGACCAATCCGCAAATCCGCATTGCGGGGTTACACCGCGCATTCAAAGGCGTGACCCACTATCTGGCGCTCAAAACCCTGGTTAGCGTCATCACCGGGCTCGCGGTATGGCTGGTGCTGGAATTGATCGGCGTGAAATTCGCGCTGTTCTGGGGCGTGGTGGCGTTTATCCTCAACTTCGTGCCCAATATCGGCCCCATCATCGCCGGCATCCCGCCGTTTATTCAGGCTCTGGTGTTAAATGGCGTCTACGATGCGCTGTTCGTGGTCGCGCTGTTCAGTGCGATTCATATGGTGTTTGGCAATATGCTGGAGCCAAAGCTGATGGGGCGCGGATTGGGGCTCTCGACGCTGGTG
The DNA here is from genome assembly GCF_903970985.1 of Pantoea sp. ME81. NCBI lineage: Bacteria > Pseudomonadati > Pseudomonadota > Gammaproteobacteria > Enterobacterales > Erwiniaceae > Pantoea > Pantoea sp. ME81. Next base: position 35,699 of record NZ_CAJCKS010000013.1, read on the forward strand.
GTGTTTCTGTCGCTGATATTCTGGGGCTGGCTGTTGGGGCCGGTGGGCATGCTGCTGTCAGTACCACTGACCAGCGTCACTAAGATATTGATGGAGACCACGCCGGGTGGCAGCCGACTGGCGATTATGTTAGGCAACGGCCGACCGGGATCGCGTCCACGTTAAAACGATACCGACTCCCTTTATGGCGAAGGTGCGCCCGCGTGCGCACCGGCTAATCCCCCCACGCGACACATCCGCTGGGCAACAGCCCTCTCCGAACAGCAGTTACCCTTTTTAACCCGCATTTCAGGTCAATATGCTTTCCCATCATCGTGGCACAGCGCTTTTCCCGCTGGGAAATGCCAATAACGGCAAAACATTGTCAATTAACGCAAAGCGACGCCGATATTTGACCTGAGTCAGCCCAGAGCAAAATCAAATCGCTAATATGCACGGCCCCTGGAAGTGTTATGCTGCTGACGCTGCAGCTTAACCCTCATCTGCTGCTTAAAATGACCGAGGAAAGTCAGGTGCCACCGCAAAGAAAAAATCGCGATTTTGGCTGGCTGTTAATTGTCTGTGCCGGGTTATTACCACTGGTACTGGGCATCCTTTGTACGGCCATTGAAGCGCGGCACACGGTGAGCCAGCAGCAGATCTCCACCGCTAACTCCTTACTCACTCAAGCCGAAAAAATGAGTGATAACGCCTGGGATATGATCACCCAGCTGCGTCAGTACCATTATCAGCCTTGTGCGAAGATCGAGGATCAACTGCAGCGCGCTGGCACCCTCAACGCCTATTTCCGTTCCGTCGGTCTGCTAAGTGGCGAGAATATCAGTTGCTCTTCTGCCTTTGGTTTAGCCAATGGCACCCTGACCCAGATGATGATGCAACCACCGCCGATCACGGGTAAAGCCTGGTGGAGCCTCTCCATTCGTGGCACTTACGGCGTGCCCAATCGGCCCGCCGTGGTGTTTGTGCGTCAACTGCCTGATAGCACCGGCTTTTGGGCGGTAATTGATGGTCAGTATCTGATGGACTTCATGCACGCGATTGGCGAGTCGCGTGGCTATCAGATGAGCATGCGCTTTAGCGGCGGTGCACCCATTACCAGCGGCCCGGCCGGTATCGAACCCGAACTGTATCTGAAAAGTGAGCCTTATCAGGCCGAATCCAGCCGCTACCCCATTAGCGTGAATGTCACCGTGCCTGCCTCCGAGTTGCTGAAAGCCTGGCGTCAGGCGCTGTTTATCTTCCTGCCGATGGCGGCGATTTTTTCTATCCTGCTGATGGTATTGACCGCCAACTGGCTGCGCCGCCGCATTTCGTGGGCCGATGAAATCCGCCGCGCGATGCGTAGCCGTCAATTCTCGGTCCATTACCAGCCGGTTTACAGCACGGAAATCGAGCGCTGCAAAGGCGCGGAAGCCCTGTTGCGCTGGCAATTGCCGAATGGTGAGATGATCCGTCCGGATATCTTTATCAGCCACGCCGAATCTGAAGGGATCATTGTGCAGCTGACCCAGCATTTGCTGGATCTGATGGCGGAAGATATTCAGGGCTGGCAGGTTGAGCCCGGTTTCCATATTGGCCTGAACGTGGCAGCAGAACACTTGCAACATGCCGATTTCGTGCAGGACATTCAGCGCTTTGCCCGCCGCATTAAAGACAAGCAGATGGTGGTGACGCTGGAGCTCACTGAGCGCAGCCTGATTGATGACGGCGAACTGGTGGCGCGTAAACTCCGCTACCTGCAGTCACACGGCATGAAAGTGGCGATTGATGACTTTGGTACCGGCCACTGCTCACTCTCTTATCTGCTGACCTTCCCGCTGGATTACCTGAAAATCGATCGCGGCTTTATTAACGCCATTGAAGGTCTGGAGGTAGAAACGCCGGTGCTGGATGCCATCATAAATCTGTGCCACAAACTCAAGCTGGATGTGCTCGGTGAAGGTGTGGAGACCTCGTTGCAGTTCGACTACCTGAAGCAACGTGGCGTTGTCTACATTCAGGGCTACTATTATGCCCGTCCGATGGATAATGACCGGCTTCGCGCCTGGCTCAATGAGCAAGGGCGTCAGCCACTTCTCGTTGAGGAATCCCATGAGCCTGAATTGCGTCATTCTTGATGATTACCAAAACGTTGCCCTGTCGCTGGCCGATTGGGCATCGCTGCAACCAACCGTACACACCACCGCACTGACCCGGCATTTTGACAATGAAGATGAGCGGGTGCGCCATATCGAACACGCCGATATCCTCGTTGTTATGCGCGAGCGCACACCGCTCACGGCTGAACTGATTGGTCGCTTGCCTAACCTGAAACTGGTGGTCACCTCCGGCATGCGTAATGCCTCGATTGATCTGCACGCCTGTGCCGAGCGCTATATCGCCGTGTGCGGCACCGCCAGCAGCAGCGCTGCACCGATGGAGCTCACCTGGGGTTTGCTGATTGGGCTGGCACGCCACATCAGGTTAGAAAATCAGGCAATGCGCAATAACGGGCCGTGGCAGCAAACACTGGGGCTCGGTTTGCAGGGCAAAACGTTGGGCTTAGTGGGGCTGGGTAAAATCGGTGGCGAGATGGCCAAAGTGGCGCAGGCCTTTGGGATGCGCGTTTGCGCATGGAGTCAAAATCTCACCGACTCACGCGCGACCGAATGTGGCGCAGAACGGATGCCTTCGCTGCACGCCTTGATGCAAAAGAGCGATTTTGTCTCGGTGCACCTGGTGCTCAGCGAGCGCTCGCGCCACGTGATTGACCACGCTGCACTGGCGCAGATGAAGCCAGGCGCGCTGTTAATCAACACCTCACGCGCCGCACTTGTCGACCAGCAAGCGATGATTGCCGCGCTGCAATCCGGTCAATTGGCTGGGGCCGGAATCGATGTGTTCGAACAGGAACCGCTATCTGCTGACCACCCGTTGCGCCATCTGCCCAATGTGCTGGCCACGCCTCACCTTGGCTATGTCGCCGACAGCAATTACCGCACCTACTTCACGCAGGCAGTGGAAGATATTCAGGGATGGATAAGCGGCGCACCACTGCGATCGCTACTCTGAGCGACGGCGTTTTTCGGCGATACGCAGCGCCACTTCCAGTGTGTCATCCGCCAGCGTGACTGGCGGGCGCTGGCCATTCAGGCGCTGGTTAATACGTTCTAAGGTCGGCGTCAGCTGTCCCACCAACTGCTGATACTCATCAAGCTGGGTAATGGGTTGATTACGCGCGATACTGGTTTGCGTCAGGCGTTGCAGCTGCCGCAAACTCTCGGCCGCCTGGCTGGTGAGCAATCCCGCCTGCCGCCAGGTTTTCAGGCGTTTCAGCAGTTCATCAGGTTGTTGGGCCAGTAATGCCAATTGGGCATCGGCACGTTCACCGCAGTCGATCCAACCAATCGGTGCCACAGGATCGGTGAACGTTCGCCGTGCATCAGGCGCATAATTGATAAGATTCCTTTCTACACTGTCAATTTGCGACAGCCAGGGATTCTCAAACAATCGGGCGTTTTTTCTCGACATGAACACTCCACCTGAGCCAGGCGGCAGAGTATTACCGAATGATGACAGGCTGGCAAGCAAAGCTTACCGCTTCGCTTAATGATAAGAATTTCTTATTTATTTGCGCAACAATCAGGTATAGCAATCAAGCCGCCACTTGTTAGAACAATGGATTAATCAATTAGCAGTGCGCAGTTGATATCGCTGATAATCATCAAAATTTTCTCCGCGTTTTTTCAGAAAAAAAATAAATGACACCCTTTGCCACCCTTTTGATGCATTCCTGGCTGAAACGCACGCATTACGCGGCCTGACGCACGATAACCAGGATTTTATAAGCTGCGTTTTCCCCATCATTCCGCCAGAGTTTTAGCCAAAAAATAGCCAGTTGCTGGCTGAAACATGACAAATATCACACAAAATCGGTATACTCTGTCGCGGGACGTAATCATTTCGCCCCTAATTATTACCGTTGCTACGCCGGATAAAGTCCTCTTTCACGGCTATGCTTAAATCTTCTCAACGCCGTGGACTGGCCACAAAATGTAGTCTGCAGCGTTGAGGAATTTTCGAATTCCAATACAGGGTTACATCATGAAACTACGTAGGAAGCGTGTAAAACCTATCGGACTGGATGACGTCACGATTATCGATGACGCCCGTTTACGTAAAGCCATTACCGCTGCGTCTCTGGGCAACGCGATGGAGTGGTTTGATTTCGGTGTTTATGGCTTTGTGGCGTATGCGCTGGGTAAGGTGTTCTTCCCGGATGCATCGCCAAGCGTGCAGATGATTGCTGCACTGGGTACCTTCTCTGTTCCCTTCCTGATTCGCCCACTGGGTGGACTATTCTTCGGTATGCTCGGCGACAAATACGGTCGTCAGAAAATCCTCTCTATTACCATTGTCATCATGTCGATCAGTACCTTCTGTATCGGCCTGATCCCCTCTTATGCCACCATCGGCATCTGGGCACCGATTCTGCTGCTGCTGGCGAAAATGGCGCAGGGCTTCTCAGTGGGCGGTGAATATACCGGTGCCTCGATCTTTGTCGCAGAATATTCGCCGGACCGTAAGCGTGGCTTTATGGGCAGCTGGCTCGACTTCGGCTCCATAGCCGGCTTCGTGCTGGGTGCGGGCGTCGTGGTGCTGATTTCCACCGTCATCGGTGAAGCGAAATTCCTTGAGTGGGGCTGGCGTCTGCCGTTCTTCCTCGCGCTACCGTTAGGGATCATCGGTCTGTATCTGCGTCACGCACTGGAAGAGACACCGGCGTTCCAGCAGCACGTTGATAAGCTGGAACAAGGCGATCGTGAAGGTCTGCGTGACGGCCCGAAAGTATCCTTCAAAGAGATCGCCACCAAGCACTGGAAAAGTCTGCTGGCCTGTATCGGTCTGGTGATTGCCACCAACGTGACCTACTACATGTTGCTGACCTACATGCCGAGCTACCTGTCGCATAACCTGCACTACTCGGAAGATCACGGCGTGCTGATCATTATCGCCATCATGATGGGTATGCTGTTTGTGCAGCCGGTGATGGGCATGCTGAGTGACCGCTTTGGCCGTCGCCCGTTTATCATCATCGGCAGTATCGCGCTGTTCGCCTTCTCGATTCCGGCCTTTATGTTGATTAACAGCGGCGTGCTGGGGCTGATTTTTGCGGGTCTGCTGCTGCTGGCGGTGATCCTTAACGCCTTTACCGGCGTGATGGCTTCGTCGCTGCCGGCGATGTTCCCAACGCACATTCGTTACAGTGCGCTGGCCAGTGCCTTCAATATCTCGGTACTGATTGCCGGTTTAACCCCGACCTTCGCCGCGTGGTTGGTTGAAACAACCAACAATCTGTATATGCCGGCTTATTATCTGATGGTGGTCGCGGTGATTGGTTTGATCACGGGTATCTATATGAAAGAGACCGCCAACAAGCCGCTGCGCGGTGCCACACCGGCGGCGTCGGATATTGAAGAAGCGCGTGAAATCCTGCAGGAGCATCACGACAACATTGAGCAGAAAATCGAAGATATTGATGAAGAGATCGCTAAGCTCGAGGCGAAACGTAAAAACCTGGTGCAGCAGCACCCGGACATCAACGAGTAATCTTCCCCACTCCCGCCGCCCGGCGGGAGTTTTCGTTTCCGCACACAATCCTTCATCCCCGCTGGCGAAAAGGGGTAAACTGTTGTCACTTTTTTCACCAGCAAAAGTTGTACGAACATGTCTGAATTCAATCTTCTCCAACGTCCAAGAAGACTGCGCAAAAGCGCATCAATGCGTGAAATGTTCCAGGAATCCCACCTTCGTCTGAGCGATCTGGCCCTGCCAATCTTCGTTGAAGAAGGCGTGGACGATTACGTGCCGATTAACGCCATGCCGGGTGTGATGCGTATTCCTGAGAAACGTCTCGCCTATGAGATTGAGCGTATCGCCAAAGCCGGTATTCGCTCTGTGATGACCTTCGGTATCTCGCATCACACGGATGCAACCGGCAGCGATGCATGGAATGAGAATGGCCTGGTGGCGCGTATGTCGCGTATCTGCAAAGACACCGTGCCAGAAATGATCGTGATGTCCGATACCTGCTTCTGTGAATACACCAGCCACGGCCACTGTGGCGTGCTGTGCGATCACGGCGTGGATAACGACCAGACATTAATTAACCTCGGCAAACAAGCCGTGGTCGCCGCGCAAGCCGGTGCGGATTTTATCGCCCCTTCAGCGGCAATGGATGGCCAGGTGAAAGCCATTCGTCAGGCACTGGATGCCGCAGGCTTCACCGATACGGCCATCATGTCTTACTCCACCAAGTTCGCCTCTTCATTCTACGGTCCGTTCCGGGAAGCAGCAGGAACGGCATTAAAAGGCGATCGTAAAACTTATCAGATGAATCCGATGAACCGCCGTGAAGCGATTCGCGAGTCCCTGATTGATGAAGCCGAAGGGGCCGATTCACTGATGGTAAAACCGGCGGGTGCTTACCTCGATATTCTGCGTGATATCCGCGAACGCACTACTCTGCCCTTGGCTGCGTACCAGGTGAGTGGTGAATACGCGATGATCAAATTCGCCGCGCAGGCGGGTGCCATCGATGAACGTAATGTGGTTTTGGAAAGCCTTGGTGCGATTAAACGTGCCGGTGCTGACCTGATTTTCAGCTATTTTGCCCTTGATCTTGCCGAGCAAAAAGTGCTCTGATAATCGTTACGCTTAGCAATGGATATCGCAACCGTTGCTAAGCGCTTTATGCCGTTATGGCAGCAAAACACCAGTGAAGTTGTACCCGAATAATTTAAAAGAAAGAGTAACGCGATGAAAGCACCTGCACTGCCTGCGGACGAGTCACGTCGTCTGGCCCAGTTACGTGCGCTCAACATTCTGCACACGCCTGCAGAAGAGCGTTTTGATCGTTTAACCCGCCTTGCTCGTCGTTTGTTCGGCGTGCCGGTTGCGCTGGTTAGCCTGCTGGAGGAGGACCACCAGTGGTTCAAATCTATCGCTGGCCAAAGCGCGGCGACCGCACCCCGTAATACGTCGTTCTGTGGCCACGCGGTCCTGCAAGACGATGTGATGGTGGTCGAAAACGCCCTTGAAGATGAGCGTTTCCACGATAATCCGTTAGTGAAAACCTCAGAGAATCCCGTGCGCTTTTACGCGGGTTGTCCGCTGCGTACGCCAGCGGGTGCCAAAGTGGGCACGCTCTGTATCGTCGACCACCATGCGCGCGAATTTAATGCGGATGACATGAATACGCTGCGCGATTTGGCCGCGATGGCCGAAGCAGAGTTGGTGGCGTTCCAGACAGCGACCTCGGATGAACTGACGCAAATCACCAACCGTCGCGGATTTATGACGCTGGGACAGCTCGCGCTGAATGAGTGCGAAGTCAGGCAACTCCCGGCCAGTCTGACCTTCCTCGACCTCGACCGTTTTAAAGCTATCAATGATACGCTCGGCCACCGCGAGGGGGATCGTGCATTGATGGATTTTGCGGATGCGATGAAAGTGAGTTTCCGCCACGCTGATATCTTTGCCCGCCTGGGCGGTGATGAGTTTGTGGTGCTGTTTAACGGCTTACAACAGGCCGATGCCGAGGGCGTTTTGGCGCGCTTTGATCGTTTCCTGCAAAAGCAAACTCAGGATCTCGACCGCCGCTACGCACTGCACTTCTCATCAGGCATTGTGGAGTTTGATCCCGACCATCCGCTGTCGCTGGAACAGCTGCTGGAAGGCAGCGATGCGCGTATGTACGAAGCCAAAAACGGCAAAAAAAAAGCAGGCACAGTAATGCCAGGGCGTGCATAAGCACGCCCATTTGCCACCGCATCTTACAGTGGACGCGCCAGATCGCTAATCAGCGTCTGATTAAACTTCTGCGGCTCTTCCATCTGCGGCGCATGTCCCATACCTGGGAACTCAATTAAATGTGCCTCCGGAATCATCTTTGTCACCTGTTTGCCCAACACATTGTAATGACCTAACTGCGCTTTGACCGCAGCGGGAGCAATATCGCTACCAATCGCGGTGGTATCGGCGGTTCCGATCATCAGCGTTGTCGGCACTTTCAGGTCTTTGAATTCGTAATAGACCGGCTGGGTGAAAATCATGTCGTAAATGAGCGCAGAGTTCCACGCCACCTTCTTGTGGCCTGGCCCGCTGTTGAGACCTGCCAGCATATCCACCCACTTGTCGTACTCCGGCTTCCACTGACCGCTGTAGTAAGTCGTCTGCTCATACTTTTTAATGCCCGCCGCACTGAGCTTCAGTTCGCGCTGATACCACTGATCCACCGAGCGCCACGGTGCGCCTTTGGCTTTCCAATCCTCCAGGCCTATCGGGTTCACCAGCACCAGCTTCTGTGTCTGCTGTGGATACATCAGCGCATAGCGCGTCGCCAGCATGCCACCGGTTGAATGCCCGATAATCACCGCCTTAGCAACGCCAAGATGCGCTAACAGTTGATGGGTATTCAGCGCCAGTTGCTGGAAGCTGTATTGGTAATTGGCGGGTTTCGTCGAGCTGCAAAAGCCAATCTGGTCCGGCGCAATCACCCGATATCCCTGCTGGCTAAGCGCTTTGATGGTGTCTTCCCAGGTTGCACCACAAAAATTCTTACCATGCAGTAATACCACCGTTTGACCATTAGCCTGCTGCGCGGGTTTGACATCCATGTACCCCATGCTCAGCGGTTGCTGCTGTGAGGAGAAATTAAAGTGTTCAAGTGGGTAGGGATACTGAAAACCTTCCAACTGCTCGCCATACACATTGGCCGCTAACGCGGAGGGGGTGGGTAGCGCTGCCATCGCCGTCAAAATCACGGCAAGTGACTGTTTTAGCGGGAAACGAAAAGCCATGCGCACTGCTCCTGAGCTATGAAAAAACCATCAGTCTGGCACGTTAATCGCCAGTGCGTATTGATGAGGTGTGCCAGCGCCACGTTTTCTCATACTGTTAAGCTCGGCAAAGTGATGGAAAATTTGAGTTAAAAATAACAGGCGTGATTACGCTAAATATTCAACATCGATTCAACAAAAGCGGCCTTAATTTCACTAAAAGCAAGACCAGCCTTGATGACAAATAATAAAACAGCCAATTCCTTATAAAACTTTACGTTAATCGGATGAATGGAAAGATTAATTATTTTACACTGTGTCCAGTTAATGGAGGATCAAAAAGATGCCGCAAAAATACAACGAAGGGGTTATTGATTCGGTGACCAAATGGATTATGGACAATCTGGATCAGCGCTTAAGCATTGATGATATCGCCGTGAAATCGGGTTATTCTAAATGGTATTTGCAGAAATTATTTGCCCGCTATCATAATGAAACGCTGGCACGGTATATCCGTAAAAAGAAACTGGCATGCTGTGTCAGCGAGCTGAAGTACAGCAACGCACCGATCATCAGTCTGGCCGTAAAATACCATTTTGAAAGCCAGCAATCGTTCACTCGCTCCTTTAAGCAAGTGATGGGTTGCACCCCACTCTACTGCCGTAAGCGTCAGCTGGGGAGCGAAGCCGAGCAGCAATTGAAAGAGAGCACTGATCCATGCGTGATTTGCCGTAAGCATGGATTTAACAGCAGTGAGAAAATGAAAGAAGTGAGAACGCCAGCGCTGCGCTCAGGTCAATTTCCCTCACGTATTGATTGTGTGATGCGTTAATAATTCGCGTAACTATTTTTCTTTGCAGGATTTGCATAACAACGGATGGTTCGCCATCCGTTGTTAAGAATAGCCCTCATTGGCCACACTGAAATATTCTTCTCATCAGATAGCCTGTCAAAATGACCCGGGAATAATTTCATTCGCCCTATTTTCAATGCATTCTTATCAATAGGTTGATTTACAAACCATTAATTCACACCCGACCACGAAATGTTTTCCGGTATTGTAACGGAGACGTATTCAAATTCTTTTTAAAATGTCGCCTTAACATTAATGGCGAAGAGAATCCGGCTTTTTCTGCGATCAGCTCAATCGGCTGGTCGGTTTTTTCCAAAAATCGCTGCGCCAATGCCAGGCGCTGATTCACTAACCAATCACTGAAACAGCTGCCGGTGGTTTGGTTAAAACGGCGCGTAAAACTGCGACGACTCATCAACGCTCTCTCCGCCAACTGATCCAGCGTGAGGGCCTGCTGCAAATTTTCGGTGGCCCAACTGAGCGCCGACATAAATCGATCGTTGCCCGCCGAGTGATAGACCGGCTGCTTAATATATTGTGCCTGGCCGCCCTGCCGATGCGGCGGTACCACCAGCATGCGCGCCACACTGTTGGCCACATCCACTCCACACTGTTCACGCACCAGATGCAGGCAGCAATCGATACTCGCTGCAGTGCCCGCCGAGGTCACAATCTGCCCTTCGTCGATATACAACACGTCACGGTCAATCGTCACATCGGGGTAAAGCCGTTCAAAATCACTCATCCAACGCCAGTGTGTCGTGGCGCGCTGCTGATGCAGCAAGCCAGCGGCTCCGAGCACAAAGGCGCCAAGACACAAGCCAACAATCTGAGCCCCACGCTGGGCAGCCTGCTGTAACGCCTGCAACAAAGCGGGCGGTGGCGCAACGGCAGGATCGCTCCAGCTGGGCACCACCACCATATCCGCTTCGGCCAGCATAGCCAGTTCATGCTCCGCGACAATCGAAAAACCGCTGTTGGTGCGAAGCGGACCGGCGTGGGTGGCACAGATCATTAATTGGTAGCAAGCTCGGCCATCTTCGCGTTCCGCCTTCTCAAACACCGCACAGGGAACGGAAAGATGAAACGGGATGATGTCGTCAAACACCACAATACCGACCTTAATGGGCGCATCCAGGTGCGCCATTTTTGGCGCAAAGTGAACGTTATTTGTCATGCGCAGTACTCCTTCACTTTCGGCACAATCGCCATACTGCTGTGCATCGGAAGTCACCCTGACTTCCCAATCAAAGAGATGATTAGTGATGAAAAACCTTTTTGCTTCAGGCACCTTAGCATTAGCGATGGCAATTTCAGGCAGCGCTATTGCCGAAGAACACAAAGCTGAAAATGCACCGACCATTCGTACCATGAGCGGTGCCACAGCCACCACCCAGCTGACGGCCAATCAAACCGCGGTCATCGTGATTGATATTCAGAACGAATACTTCGCTGGCGGCAAAATGCCCATTCCAGACGGTATGAAAGCACTGCAAAACAGCAAGCGCCTGGTTGAATTTGCACACAAGCATGGCATGCCGGTGTTCTTCGTCCGCCATGAAGGCGCGGCAGATGGCCCGCTGTTCGCCAAAGGCAGCCGCTTCGCTGAATTCCACAAGGATTTGCAGCCGGGCAAAAATGATCGTGTCATTACCAAAGCCACACCGAGTTCTTTCGTGGGAACCGATTTGAAACAACAACTCGACAGTCTGGGCATCAAGCAGTTAATTGTCACCGGTCTAATGACCCATATGTGCGTGTCGTCCACCGCACGTGATGCCGTACCGCTTGGCTACTCGGTCATTATCCCGGAAGATGCCACCGCCACGCGCGATCTGGCGACCTGGGATAACAAGGTAGTCGATCACAAGGTGCTGCAGCAGAGCGCATTGACAGGCGTTGCTGATGTGTTTGCCGAGATCAAAACCACCGACGCGGTATTAGCGCTGCCCGTGCATTAATCACTGCACTGCTTTACCCGGTAATAACTTTTCAGACATCACCTTGCGGCAGGACAGACTCTCCTGCCGCGCCTGCTGTTGCTGCTCTGCTGACAAATCCTGCCACACGCTTTGCAGATGTTCTGCCAGACCTGACTGGAAATGAATTTTCTGCAGCGCATAGTCCGAGTTGCTGCCTTCAATAATCTGTTGCATCGCCTGGGGTGAGTTGTCGCGCCCATCATGGGTCAAGGTGCAGAACATGGCGATGTAATAGCCTTTGTCTTCATCGCTATAGTGCGGCATCAGCCACCAGACAGCCGCGCTGATGACGATAAGCACGGGCAGAAGGAATTTAAGTTTGAACATGGAATCATAGGCCTGTTTGAAAAAACGCGGCGATCTTAACAGATTCATCGGTTAACAGCCCTTAAACACCCACGGCAACGGTACGGCAAGTGAACGCCGCCTGCGTATTCTCTTAAAGTAACGTTTTCAGAGTTTATTTATTGAGCAGTTCGGCGCTGTTTGTTAATTTTGAGCCACTTTTCGCGCCATTGCGCTTCATCGTGCCCGCTGTCACAGGGCCAGTTTTTCGCCCTAAAGCGGCAGAAGCTGGGATAGCGGCCGACAGGGTTACAGGAATGATCATGTCCAACCATAAACTTAAAATGCATTTGATTTCGCTGGCGTTGCTGGCGGAAAAAAAGCTGACCACACGCAAACGCCTTCCCGCCTATCACGCCGCAGCCGAACAGGATATTAACCTGCAGGGTCGTGCTAATCCGCCTGCGCCCATTCCGCGTCAGGTTTGGATGTACTGGGAAAGTGAAAAGCTCCCGGCTGAAGTCCAGATTTTTGTCGATAAGATTGCCCGTGAAAACCCTGGCTATGCGTTGACGGTAATCAACAATCTCAATCTGCATGACTATTTACCAGACCTGAAGTTTGTCCACGCGGGGATGCGGGCTTCGCACAAAAGCGATGTGATTCGCCTGGAGCTGCTGCATCGTTATGGCGGAATCTGGATGGATGCCACCATTATCCTCAATCGCAGCCTCGATGAGCTGTTAGCGGTGAATGCGGATGAGCGTTATGACCTGGTGGCTTTTTACCGCGAGGAATCCACCCGCGATCGCGCTTATCCGGTTATGGAATCCTGGTTTCTCGCCGCGCCGAAAAACAATGCCTTTATCGGCCGCTGGCTGCACTGCTTCCGTCCGATTGTGGAGTTAGGCTCTGAAGCCTTCTTCCAGCAATTATTGGCGCTACCGAACTACGACACGATTCTGCAGGGCATCAAGACGCCGGATTATCTGGTGGTGTATATCGCTCAGCAGCAGGCGCTGCGGGAAGAGAATCACTACAACTTCTACTTACGCAAAGCGGAAGCCGGTGCGTTATTGTATCAAACGCTGAGCGGCTGGCGTCCGGTGAAGCTGAGCCGCATGCTGATGGTGGACGCTTTACCGGAGGTGTTGCCACCGGTGTATAAGCTCACCAGCTTTGACCGCAAATATATCGCAACGCATCTGAAGTATGGCGTGGTCAACAGCGATAGCCTGCTGGGGCAAGTATTGCTGCACGACCAGCCGAAAAACCTGACACCTGCAGTGACGCCGTTACGCAGAGCCAGGCATTAGCGCTGCAACCTCAGCATAAAGCTGAACCTCGTACACTGGCGTCGCCTTTGATGGCGACGTGATAACTCACAGCGCCTGCGCACACGCCCAGGCTGAACTCCACGCCCACTGGAAGTTGTATCCGCCGAGCCAGCCGGTGACATCCACCACTTCACCAATAAAGTACAAACCGGGCACATCGCGCGCTTCCATGGTTTTGGAGGAGAGTTGCGTGGTATCGACGCCGCCCATCGTCACTTCGGCAGTGCGATAACCTTCGGTGCCATTCGGCTGCACGCGCCACTGATGCAACGTGACGACCAACTCGGCCTGCTGCTTGCTGTTGAGCTGCTTCAGCGTCACATCCGGGATCTGCTTCAGCTCCTGCAACACTTCCACCAGACGCTTCGGCAGGATTTTCGCCAGGCTGTTTTTCAGGCTGAGATTCGGATGCGCCTCGCGCTGCACGTTGATGAATTCTTCCAGCGAGGTTTCCGGCGACAGGTTAATGGTGACAAACTCACCCGGCTGCCAGTAGCTGGAGATTTGCAATACCGCCGGACCCGACAAACCGCGATGGGTAAACAGCATCGCTTCTTTAAACAGCGTGCCATCCTGCGCGGTGATGGTGGTGGGCAATGACACACCCGATAAGGTATGCAGCTGCTCAAGCAGTGGCTTATGCAGCGTAAACGGCACCAGGGCTGCGCGCGTCGGGAACACTTTCAAACCAAACTGCTCGGCCACTTTGTACCCGAATGGTGTCGCGCCCAGACCCGGCATCGATAAGCCACCGCTGGCGATCACCAATTTCTCAGCCTGCACCTCGGAGCCATTCAGTTGCAGCCTGTAGCCGTTTTCATCGCGCGTCACGCTCAGCACTTCACTGCGCAAGCGCAACGTCACCTGCCCGTCTTCGCACTCTTTTAGCAGCAAATCCACGATCTGCTGCGCCGAATCATCGCAGAACAACTGGCCGAGGGTTTTCTCGTGATACGCAATCTTGTGGCGATTCACCAGATCGATGAAGTCCCACTGGGTGTAACGCGCCAATGCCGACTTACTGAAATGTGGGTTGTGCGAGAGATAGGCGGCCGGTTCGGTGTACATATTGGTGAAGTTACAGCGGCCACCACCGGACATCAGAATTTTACGTCCCGCCTTTTTGCCGTTATCCAGCAACAGCACACGACGACCCAACTGCCCTGCCTGCGCCGCACAGAACATGCCGGCAGCGCCTGCACCTATTACGATAACGTCAAACTTGTCCACAGTGCTTAATCCACATAATTGAAAGGCGGTGATTGTAGAGATCTGCGGCATTTCGCGCCAGCGTCAAAAAAATGCCGTAAATGTGTCATATTGTAACTCGCTTATTTTTCAGTCTTTTTACCTTGTCTGATGGGGTTTGTGGCAATTTTAAGACAAAAAAGGACTATATTTTCCTTTCACATCATGCGGGTTGTCGCCGATAATGCGCCGCGTTCATGTCCTCCAAAAAATGGCGTAACGTTTATGCTACATCTGTTCGCTGGTCTTGACCTCAGTACCGGCCTGTTTTTGGTTATCGCTCTGCTGTTCGTATTGTTCTATGAGGCAATCAACGGTTTCCACGACACTGCTAACGCAGTCGCTACCGTCATCTATACCCGCGCGATGCGGGCGCAATTGGCGGTTGTGATGGCGGGTGTTTTCAACTTCTTAGGCGTTTTGCTGGGCGGCTTGAGCGTGGCTTATGCCATCGTGCATATGCTGCCAACTGATTTACTGCTGAATGTGGGTTCCGCGCACGGCCTGGCCATGGTGTTCTCCATGCTGCTGGCGGCGATTATCTGGAACTTAGGTACCTGGTATCTGGGTTTGCCTGCGTCCAGTTCTCACACCCTGATTGGCGCCATTATCGGTATTGGTCTCACCAATGCGCTGATGACCGGCACCTCGGTGGTTGATGCCCTCAACCTGCCGAAAGTCATTAATATCTTCCTGTCACTGATCCTGTCGCCGATTGTCGGCCTGGTGATTGCGGGCTCGCTGATTTTCATCCTGCGTCGTTACTGGAGCGGAACCCCTAAACGTTCGCGCATCCACATGACGCCCGCTGACCGTGAAAAGATCGATGGCAAGAAGAAGCCACCGTTCTGGACGCGTATTGCCTTGATCGTTTCGGCGATTGGCGTGAGCTACTCCCACGGCGCTAACGATGGTCAGAAGGGCATTGGCCTGATTATGCTCGTGCTGATTGGTGTGGCACCCGCTGGCTTCGTGGTCAACATGAACGCTTCGGGTTATGACATCACCCGGACTCGCGATGCGGTCAATCACCTGGAACAGTATTATCAGCAACATAGCGATTCACTCACGCATATCATCCAGATGGCACCGCCTGCGGTGCCAACGCCGGAAGAGTCTGTGGGC